>CAYNOM010000281.1:0-7772 GCA_964398415.1 uncultured Polyangiales bacterium
GCGGCGACGCAGGAACGCGACACCGAGCAGCGCGGGGATCAGAAACGCGAGCCGCCCATCGACGACAGGCGACGTGGCGCAGGTACTACCGCGGATCTTCGCGTTGCTTCGCGCTTCGGGACTGAGCTCGTCTTCCTGCAAGGGATCGTCGTCGAGAATCTCTGGATCGATCACCGGCTTCGGCTCGAACACCGGCACGCTCGGCGCGCGCACACCCGCATCGTCCGACGACGGAGTCTCGTGATCCATGCCCGCATCCGCAGCGGGCAGCGCAGCACTCGCGTCCGCCACGCTCGCATCGAACGCGGGTGCCATGGGCAACGATGCGCTGAACCAATCCTGCTCACGCGAGGCCGCTTCCGCGCTCAGCTCCACGTGCAGATGATCGTGATGCGGATTGACCCCCGTGTAGAGGCGCCCCTTTTCGCCCACCATGCGCGAGGCACCCCAGCTCCACTCGTCCCAGATGATGAGCTGAACACCGAACAGCGCGGCATGCTGGATCAGAAAGGCTCCCACGCCATCGCCGAGCTCGTTGTCGGCGGCCGCGTCGTCGCCCACGGTGGGGATGTGCAGATCGAGCGCGCGCCCCGCGCCATGCAAGGACATGGCGCCCGAGGAGCCGCGGATCGGCCGACAGTTGTAGCCGCCCACGCGCGAGATCTGCGCGAATCGCTGGGCCAGAAAGTCGCCCACGAGGCGCGTGCCCGACGATAGCCCCCCGGCGCAGCCCTCCTCACCCAGAAAGGGCCCCGCGCCTTCGTAGGCCACGTACTGGGCATCGCCGAGCGCTGAGGTCTCGGGATCGATGCGCCAGGGGCCCTCGACCGCCAGGGAAAGCTCGAGCGCGGCGAGATCGTCTGCCGAAGGCGAGGCGCAGGCGCCCATCAGAAGTGCGCCTGCCCACGACATGCGACCCGCCGGCGTCATGCCGTGTACGTTATCAGAGCCTCCGACGAGATGGGCCTCACACTGCACGAGCTATGGGTGCGCATGCGCTGATAGAATGCCGGCCATGATGTTGCAGGGTGTGAATCGCTTGGTCTTTGTGGGTCTTGTCGCAGCGCTCGCCGGCGCTCTCGGTTGCGCGCGCGGCGCCTCGGGGATCAAGGGTACCGGCCAGGGCGCCACCGAAGACGGCGGCACCACGGATTCTGGTGCCCAGGAAGACAGCGGCGGCGGGGCTGTGGACAGCGGCACCGAGCTCGACTCCGGGGCCTCCAAGGATGCCGGCGGGGGCAGCGACGCCGGGGACGAGACCGACGCCGGCCCCATGTGCAGCATGGCGCCCAACACCTGCGCGACAGCCCGCGCCATCAGCAACGTGAAGGGCGACCAGGGCATGGAAGTCTCCACTGCCGGCGGAACCGGCAGCGAGTGGATCCAGCTCATCGTCACGGACACGGAAGGCGTGGGCACAAACCAGCCCATGGGCGCGGCGTTCGTCCTCACGAGCCCGGCGGGCGCCAACTACGACCTGTTCGTCTACCAGCCCACGCCCAGCGGTGGCAAAGCGACCGCGCCCAAGGACTGCGGCGTGGCTCCCAAGTCGTCCCAGAATACCGTCGGCGACGATTCTGTCACCCTCAGCTGGAACGACGACCAGAACTTCATCGGAGAGACCGCCGGCGACGGTCTGGTCATCTCGGTCGAAGTTCGTCACATCTCGGGCGACTGCGGTGCCTGGTCGTTGACCGTCACTGGCAACCCCTAGCAGCCGTTTGCTGCGCTGCGGCATGACGCGTGACGCGCGCGTTCTGCCTGTGATCGCGCGGTTTACGCGATGCCCATTGTGCCTGCGCGCGTGCTCCTGTACACCGAATGTCCATGGGATGGATCGGGGCGAAGAGGGGCGCGCTGCGCAGCGCCGCCCTGTCGATGTTACTGACTGGGTGCGGACACATCTGGCCGGGCCAGACGGTCACGCCGATTCCAAGCCTCGAAGACCACGCCGCGCAGGTTCCCGCACGTGAGGGTAGCCCTGCCCAGCCCGCGCCACTCACCGCCGCCGACGTACCCGAGCATCCGTACATGGCCGACCACGGGTCGAGCTGCATGCACGCCGATCCCTTCACCACCAACACCTACGCCTGGCCAGGGCCGCTCGGCCACGACCCGGAGGTGGTCTCCCACTCGCTCGGCTTCCTGGGCGGCGAGTGTCCCACCGTCAACTTCGACCAGAAGGGGCGCATCGTCACCGTGTGCGTGCGCGAACGGCGGCCGTCGCTCGTCCTGATGGATCCGAAGGACCTGCGCGTGCTCGCAAGTCACGCCCTACCGCGCCGCAGAACCCCGCTTCTGCGCATTCGCAAGGCGATGCAAGACACGTCGGGCGGCGCCTACTTTTACCTCGATGCGCAAGACCGGGCCGTCGTGGGCACGGCCGATGGCGCGATCCAGATCATCGCGCTCGAGGAGCCCGAGGGCGAAGCGCCGCGCTTCGTGGTCGAGCGACGCATCAACCTCAAGCGCGTGTTGCGCCTGCCGAACGGCTCGCTCGACAAGGTCACGGCCGTGATGCCGGACTACGACGGCAACTACTGGTTCACCGCGCGCTACGGCACCGTCGGCGTCGTGACGCGCGGTGGCCGCGTTCGCGCCCGCCACCTCTCGGGCGAAGAGCTGCAGAACTCCTTCAGCGTGGGGCCCGACGGCGTCTACATCGTCTCCGACCACGCGCTTTATCGCTTCGGCCTCGATGCGGAGCAGCGCCCCTCGCTGCACTGGCGTGAGCCCTACGACCGCGGCGAGGCACGCAAGGTCGGCCAGATCAACCAGGGCTCGGGCACCACGCCCACCCTGCTCGGCGACGACTACATCGCCATCGCCGACAATGCCGAGCCGCGGCTCAACGTGCTCGTGTATCGACGCCACATGACCGAGGAGGGCGAACGCCTCGTGTGCCGCGTCCCCGTCTTCGAGCCCGGGGCGAGCGCCACCGAGAACACCTTGATCGGCCACGGCCGCACGTTGATCGTCGAGAACAACGCCGGCTACGACATCTTCCGCACCATGCGCGGCGGCAAGACGAGCGCACCGGGCCTTGCGCGCATCGACATCCGTGAGGATGAATCGGGCTGCGACATCGTCTGGGAGTCGAACGAAATTTCCCAGACGACGGTGCCCAAGCTATCGACGGCCACTGGGCTCGTGTACGTGTACACGAAGCGTCCCGACACCGATGGCATCGACGCCTATTACTTCACGGCCATCGACTTCCACACGGGCGAGACGCGCTTTCGCATCCTGACGGGCACGGGCGTTCGCTACGACAACAACTGGGCCGCGATCACGCTCGCTCCAGACGGCAGCGCCTACGTGGGTGTGCTCAATGGCCTGCTTCGCGTGCGCGACGGAGCTGTCGAGGCGGTCTCCGGCCGCGACGCCACGAACGCCCGCACACGCCAAGCCATCGACTGACGCCCTGCACACAGCCGTCGTGCGCCGGCCACACGAGGGCAAGGGCACCACCTGTGCGTGAGCCTGCGGTGTACACGTCCGATCTCGCCCAGAACTTCGTGAAGCGTCCCACGCCTTCGCTCTCTCTTGCATTACGCGTCGCACGACCAGCGTAGGATCGATTGCAGAGGGAGTGACCATGAGTCTGTTTCGTTTCTTTGGTTCCACACCGCCACCTGAAGCGACGGATGACGAGGGCGCAGCAGAAGCCAAGCCACGCGCGTCGCAGCCCGGAAACGGCCACGTGCCCCCCACCTTCGACGTGATCGAAGTGCTGGAGAAGGCAGGCGTCAAGGCCGAGCAGCGCGAGCGCGTCGACCGCACGCTGGAGCTGCTCGCAGCCCTTCCTCCCGAGACGCCCGCGCTGATCCGCAAAAACATCGTCGAAGCCTCGCTGAAGGCCTTCGACATCTCGATCAAGGCCATCGTCGAAGCCGCGCACTCGGAGATCATGGCCTTCGACGCGTTCAAGGCCCAAGGCCACAAGGCGCTCGAGGAGCTCAGGCAAGAGAGCCAGCAGCGTATCCGCGAGCTCGAGGGCGAGATCGCCGAAATCCGAAGGCACCTAGAGGTCGAGAGCTCGGACCAAGCTTCCCTCGACCACGCCACGCAACAAGCGATCCAGCGCGTACAGCCCGTGCTCTCCTTCTTCAAGGAGCCGACTCCCAGGGTCGAAAACGACAACCGTGGTGAGGCCACGCCGTCGATCATCGTCGACGACAGCTTGACCAAGACCGGCTGACACGGCGTTCCATCTTTTCACCTCCCCTACGCACCGGATGTACACCGAAAGTACATCCGGTGTACTTATGTGTAGAGTCCGCCCGTGAGATGACTTAGCTTTTGGCCTGGCACGTTCGTCGCAAACCCCAAGGCCATGTCGCACTCCTCTCCTTCTCGGCTGCTCACACGCCCGGGCTTCTCGGCCTTCTTCAGCACGCAGCTGCTCAGCGCGTTCAACGACAACCTGTTCAAGAACGCGCTCGTCATCTGGATCAGCGCAGCGCGCGCCGAGGCATTCGGGCTCGAGCCAGCGACGTTGATCGGCCTGTGCTCGGCCGTGTTCGTGGCGCCGTTCTTCGTGTTCTCGGCCACCGCGGGCCAGCTCGCCGACCGCTTCGACAAGACCAAGATCGTGCGCATCGTGAAGGCGGCCGAGGTCGGGATCATGACGGCCACGGCCGCGGCCTTCGCCTTTCTGCACCTACCGCTGCTGCTCGCCTGCCTGTTCGCGATGGGCGTTCACTCGGCGTTCCTCGGCCCGGTGAAGTACAGCATCCTGCCGCAGCTCGTCGGGCCGGATGAGCTCGTGCGCGCAAACTCGCTCGTCGAGATGGGCACGTTCCTCGCGATCCTCGCCGGCACCGTCGGCGGCGGCGTGCTCGTGCTCGTGAATGCGCGTGGCCCGGAGCTCGTGGGGCTGTGCCTCGTCCTGCTTTCGCTCGTGGGGCTCGCCGCCAGCTACCGCATGCCGCGCCTCGCCGCGACCTCGCCGGGGCTCGTGATCGACCGCAATCCGCTGACGCCCACCCTGCAGATCCTGCGCATCGTGAAAAAGGAGCGCGCGGTGTTTCTGTCGGTGCTCGGCATCTCGTGGTTCTGGTTCGTGGGCGCGGCCTTTTTGTCGCTGCTTCCGGTCTACGTGCGCGAGACGCTGCACGCCCATGAGCACCTCGTGACGTTGTTCTTGAGCGTGTTCTGCGTGGGCATCGCCTTCGGCTCGCTACTCACCGAGCGTATCTCGGGCAAGAACCTCGAGCTCGGCCTCGTGCCCTTCGGCTCTATTGGCATGACCCTCTTCACGCTCGATCTGTTCTTCGTGGGTGCTCCGCGCTTCGCAGCGCCGGGCACACTGGTCGACCTCTCCAGCTTTCTGGCCTCGTTCACGGGCTATCGCATCCTCTTCGACCTGTTCGGCATCGCCTGCTTCGGTGGCTTCTTCAGCGTTCCGCTCTACACGCTGATCCAGCAGCGCGCGGACGAAACGGAGCGCTCGCGCGTCGTCGCCGGCAACAACATCATGAACGCGCTGTTCATGGTGATCGGTGCTCTGATGTTGTCGTTGCTCTTCGCTTCAGGCGTGGAGGTTCGGTACATCTTCCTCGTGCTCTCAGCCTTGTCGTTCCTGAGCGCCGTGTACATCTACTCACTTCTGCCCGAGTTTCTCTTGCGCTTCTTTGCCTGGATCCTGAGCCGCACGTTGTACCGGCTCGAGGTGACGGGACACGAGCACATCCCGGAAACCGGCCCCGCCGTGCTCGTGTGCAATCACGTGGCCTTCAACGACTGGCTCATCTTGAGCGGCTCGGTGCGCCGTCCGATCCGCTTCGTGATGGACCACCGCATCGCCGGTACGCCCGTGGTCTCCATGCTGTTCAAGCATGGCAAGACGATCCCCATCGCACCCGCGCACGAGGACGAAGAAGTGATGGAAAAGGCCTTCGCACGCATCGCTGAAGAGCTCCGAAACGGCGAGATCGTGTGCATCTATCCCGAGGGCAAGATCACGAAGACAGGCGAGATGAACCCCTTCAAGACGGGCATCGAGCGCATCCTGAAGGAGACGAAAGTGCCCGTCGTGCCGATAGCCCTCCATGGACTGTGGGGCAGCATCTTCAGCCGCAAGGGCGGCCCTGCCCTGCGCAAGTGGCCAAGCCGCTTTCGGGCGCGCTTGAGCCTGCGCATCGATGCGCCCGTGAGTGCCGAGAAGGCCACGGCCAAGTCGCTCGAAGCACGCGTGCGAAGCATGCTCGACGCCGCCGCGGAGGTCGCATGAGACGCCTGAGCTCGCGCGACCGCGACTTCTTCGACAAGGTCAAGCGCGCCGCCTACGCCAATCCCTTCGGCGACGAGCGCGCCCAGCTCGACGCCGCGATCGCCGAGTCGCGCGCGGACGACCCCCACGTGCTCGAGCGGCTCTCGGAGCAGCTCACCCGTCGCATCGACGCTCTTTCGCGCGAGTCGCCGCTGAGGGCCCGCGACTTCGACGAGGCCGACGCGGAGCTCGTGCGCGCCGCGCTGTTGTTTCACGCCTTTCATCGCTTTCTCGACGCCTTCGAGCGCTTCATCGCGCGCGAGGAGCGCGCCGATCAGCCCGAAAAGCTGGGCTTTGCCGACGAGCTGTTTGGCTTGCTTCTACACCACGGCATCGAGGGCCCCGAGGCTGTACGGATGCTCGAGCTGTTCTATCAGCTACGCCGCGCGCATCTGTTCATCGCACGACGCCTGATCGGCCGAGGCCCCAGCATGCAGAGGGTGCGCGAAGAGCTGTGGAACGCCGTGTTCACGCGCGACATTCGACGCTACGAGCGCCACCTTTGGAACCGCATGGAAGACTTCTCCACGCTGATCCTCGGAGAGACGGGCACGGGCAAGGGAGAAGCGGCCTCGGCCATCGGCCGCTCGGGCTACATCGCCTACGACACCAAGAAGCGCAGCTTCGTGCACCCGCTCAGCCAGAGCTTTCTGCCCCTTCACCTGAGTGAGCATCCCGAGTCGCTGATCGAGTCGGAGCTGTTTGGACACCGAAAGGGCGCATTCACCGGCGCCATCGAACAGCACCTCGGCATCCTGTCGCGCGTGCGTCCCTTTGGCGCGGTGTTTCTCGACGAGATTGGCGAGGTATCGCCGCCCGTGCAGGTGAAGCTTCTGCGGGTGCTTCAAGAGCGCAGATTCACGCCCGTCGGGGGCCACGAGCCGGAGCGCTTTCATGGCCGCGTGCTTGCCGCCACCCATCGATCACTCGACGCGCTCCGCAAGGAGGGGCGCATGCGCGAAGACTTCTTCTACCGCTTGTGCGCGAGCACGATCCAGATCCCGCCTCTGCGCGTGCGCCTCAGCGAGGATCCGGGCGAGCTGCGAGACCTCGTGGCTCACCTCTGCACGCGCATCGTCGGGGAGGAGGCGAAGGCTCTCGAGCAAGAGATCGCAGAGCGCATCGCGCATGACCTTGGGCCAGGTCATCCGTTTCGCGGCAACGTGCGCGAGCTCGAGCAGTGCGTGCGGCGCGTGTTGCTCACGGGCAGCGCGACACCGAGCGAGGGTGCGCTCGACCCCGAACAGAAGGCTCCTGCATCGGCCCTACTCGAGCGCGACGAGCCGACGGCCGAGGTGCTCGTCCAGCGCTACTGCGCGATGCTCTACGCCAGGTCGCGCAACTACGTGGAAGTCGCGCGCATCACGGGGCTCGATCGGCGCACGGTGAAGAAGCATGTGGAGGCCGTTTAGTACCCCAACCCGGAACGGTTCTCCGGGCAGGGGTACTAGGCAGTGTCTTCAAAGGGGGCAGGCCAACCGCGCCGCTTGCGTGGACG
>CAYNOM010000282.1:0-7756 GCA_964398415.1 uncultured Polyangiales bacterium
CTCGTCGTCGATCACCAAGATGCGCGCCTTGCACAGCGTCGGGATGGCTTTGGGAATGGGCCCCGACTTCGGCGGCACCCGGGGCTCACCGCGCAGGATCGTGGTGTCGTCGAGATCGCGCACGACGTGGGCAATGCGCGACGCTGCGGAGAGCGCGTCGTCCGAAAAGGCCTTGAGCTCGCGCACGCGGGCCCGTGTGGGAGCCTTGCCCGAGCCATCGAGCTCGAGCGCTGCGCTGTCGAGCTGGTCGATCAGGATGGCGAGCGGATTGTTGATCTCGTGGGCGAGCCGCGACTTGAAGCACTGAAGCTCGCTCTCGCTCTTCGTGCTGCGCGCGCGCATGCCCGCAAGAAAGCCCACGGCCACACACATCGGCATCAAGAACGAAAGGGCCCAGCCACCGATGCGAGGCAGCGTCGCCGCGAACAGCACGGCCGACACCAGACACAGCACGCCCACGATCACGGTTGGATCGCCGAGCAAACGCGCCAATCTGGGTCGTGCACGGTGGCGGCTCAGGGCCATGCGGATGCGCCTCGCATTCGTGTACTCGATGGTAAACGACCGCAGACGAGTTACCAGAGCATGGGCGCCAGCGAAAGGCGAAAGGTACCGAAAGCTCCCACTTCTCACCTTGACGGTGGGTTAGCCCACCGCCGCGTGGACGCATGCTCGCCGAACGGGTTGACGGCGTCGTCCCCGCTGCGCAGAACAGGCACGCTGAGCCGGGGCGCGCTTTCGAGGCTCTGGTCTACGCGGAGAGCGCCCCCATGGTCGAGAGCAGAGCGGTAGCCGGTCACGAGCTGAAAAAGCAGGCGGAGAAGCTTGGGCGCGCGCTGCAGAACGCGCTCGAGGTGGCGCGACTCGGCCGCCTGACGCCTGAGCGACGCACCCCCTATACGGTCGAGCGCGAAGAGCGCGTGTATCGCCTGCGTCACTATGCGGCCCAGCCCGGCAAGCCACGGGTCGAGCACCCGCTGCTGCTGATCCCCGCGCTGATGATCAACTCCGAGATCTACGACATCGAGCCGGAGTCGAGCGCGGTTTCATATTTGAGCTCCCAAGGCATCGACACCTGGGTCTGCGATTTCGGGGTGCCCGAGCAGCAGCAGGGCGGCCTCGAACGTACCCAAGATGATCACGTTCGCGCCATCAACAGCTGCATCGACCTGGTGCGGGAGCTGACGGGCCACGACGTGCATCTCGCTGGATACTCGCAGGGCGGGATGTTCGCCTATCAGGTCGCGGCCTGGCGCCGCTCGGAAGGGATCAGGTCGCTGATCACCTTCGGTTCCCCGGTCGACGTGCACGCCATGCTGCCGGGCATCACACCGGCCACTTTCGCCCGCTACCTGCAACTCGCTCGCACCGGAGTCCTGGAGGGCCTGGGACGCCTCGAGGCCATGCCGGGCGGCGCCACGAGCCTGATCTTCAAACTGATCAGCCTCGATAAGCGCGCCTCACAGTTCATGCAGTTCGTCGGGGATCTGCACGACCGACAAGCCATCGAGCGCGGCGAGGGCAAGCGGCGTTTTCTGGCCGGAGACGGCTTCGTGGCCTGGCCCGGGCCCGCGCTCAAGACCTTCGCCGACGAGTTCGTGGTGGGAAACCGCCTCATGCACGGCGGCTTCGTGGTCGATGGGCGCGCCTGCTCCCTGTCAGACATCCACTGCCCGCTCTTGTACTTCTTCGGCGAGCGGGACGACATCGCGCGGCCGCGCTCGGTGCGCGCCATCGAGCAGGCCGCGCCGAACATCGCCGAGCTGTACAACATCGGCGTGCCCGCAGGGCACATCGGCCTGGTGGTCAGCGCCAAGGCGTTCGAGGTGACCTGGCCGAGCGTCGTCGAGTGGCTGCGCTTTCGGGAGGGCAAGGGTCCAAAGCCCGCACGCCTCGTCGGCAAGGCACACAGAGCGGGGGTCGACGCTGCGCTCGACGACGTCAAGGACGGCCTCGAGTTGATCCGCGACGCGTCGTCCGGTTTCGCGAGCGCGCTGACGAGCACCGTGGGGCGCGCCGTGAAGAGTGGGCTCAGCCTCGGCGAGAGCCTGCGCTTTCAGGTGTCGCGCCTGGCCAAGCTCGAGCGGCTGACGGCCGACACGCGGATCAGCTTCGGCTTGGCACTCGAGGAGAAGGCCGCGCGCCATCCCGACGGCGCGTGGTTCATCTACGACGGGCGCGGTCAGAGCTATGGCGAGGCCAATCGCCGCGTGGACCACGTGGTGCGGGGGCTCATCGCCTGCGGCGTGCGGCCGAAACAGCACGTGGGTGTGTTGATGCAGAACCGCCCGAGCTACCTGTCGCTCGTGACGGCGCTGAGCCGGCTCGGCGCGGTGGCCGTGTTACTCAGCCCCGACAGCGAGCGCGCCTCGCTCGGGCGCGCGCTCGAGCTCGCACCGGTCGACGTCCTCGTGGCGGATCCACAGAACGTGCGGCGGGCGCGCGACAGCTACTCGGGCAAGCTGTTGATGCTTGGTGCTCCAAAGAGCCCGCGGCCGAAGGTGCGCGAGGTGATCGACATGGAGACGATCGACACCGAGCGCATGGACTTTCCGGACTGGTACGCTCCGAACCCGGGTCGTGCGGAAGACCTGGCCATGATCATGTTCACGGCCGGTCGCTTCGACGAGCCGCGGGCGGCGCGCATCACGAACCGCCGCTGGGCCGTGGCCGCCTACGGCGCGGCTGCGGCCGCATCCCTGAGCCCCAAGGACACGGTGTACGCTTGCACGCCGCTGCATCATGCGTCGGGCATGTTGGTGGCCGCAGGTGGGGCGTTGGTGGGCGGCGCGCGCCTCGCGTTGACGAGCCATTTCGCGCCTGAGCGCTTCTGGCCCGAGGTGCGGCGCTACGGCGCGACGGTGGTGTTTTATGCGGGCGAGATGCTGCGCGAGTTGGTGGATGCCCCGAGCTACCGCGGTGAGCAACAGCATCCGATCCGACTGTTTGCGGGCAGCGGCATCCGTCGTGACATCTGGCGCAGGCTCAGCGAGCGCTTCGGGGCGGTGTCGGTGCTCGAGTTCTACGCCTCCACGGAGGGCACGGGCGTGCTCGCCAACGTAGCCGCCGACAAGGTGGGCTCGCTCGGCCGCCCCTTGCCAGGCTCGAACGACATGCTGCTCGTGGCCTACGACTTCGCTCAAAAGCGCGCTCAGCGTGACGAGAGGGGGCTGTGCATCGAAGCCCGGGCCAACGAGCCGGGCATCCTGCTCACGCGCGTCGATCCGCGTTCGGCCCAAACCACCTTCGACGGCTTCGTCGACGACCAGGAGACGGCGAGTCGCCTGCGCACTGACGTGATGGCGCACGGAGACACGTGGTTTGTGACGGGCGACGTGATGAAGCGCGACTCGGACGGCGACTACTGGTTCTTGGATCGCCTCACGGACGTGGTGCGCACGAGCCAGGGCCCGGTGTTCACGCGACCGATCGAAGATGCGCTGTACGAGCTGAGCGAGGTGAAGCTGGCCGTGGCGTACGCCTCGGACGCGCCCGAGGGCAGCCAGAAACCGGTCGCGTCGCTCGTCCTGCGACAAGGGCGCACTCTGAAGGCCGAAGTGCTCACTCGCCTGGTCAACGGGCAGCTCGTGCCCGAGGCGCGGCCATCGCTCGTGCGCGTGGTGGCTCAGATTGCGCTGACGGATGGCTACCGCCCGCTCAAGGGCACCCTGCGTGCGGATGATGCCGAAGCCGTGGCGCTCTACCGGTATGATGAGCAGGCCGAGCGTTACCTGCCCGGACAACCCACGAAGCCGGCGCCCGAGCGCCCGGCCGAAAAAGCGGACGCGTAGGACACGAGCATGATCATCACCCTGGAAAGCGGTGCCGACGAGCGCACCGTGCAGGCCGTCACCCAACTCGCCAGTCGTCATCCCGGGGTCACACCCAAGGTTTACACCTTCGAGGGCGCCGGCGAGACCATCACCGAGGTGCACCTCGTCGGCTCGACCCGGAGCGTGCCCCTGGAGCCCTTCACCGAGCTTGCGGGCGTACGCAGCGTGGTTCGGGTGTCGCAGAAGTACCGCATCATCGGGCGCCACGGAGGCATGGGCTCCCATCGCTTCGTGTACAACGGCGTCAGCTTCGACGAAGACACGATGCACGTGATCGCGGGCCTGTGCGCCGTCGATACGCGCGAGCACGTCGCACAGACGATGGCCGCGCTGCAGGCAGCTGGCATCACCACCACGCGCATGGGCGCGTACAAGCCGCGCACGAGCCCCTACGACTTCCAGGGCCTCGGCGCCGCGTGCCTGCCCTGGGTGTTCGAGCTGGCGGGTGAGCACGGCATTCGAGTGATTACGATGGAGGTCACAGATGCGCGCCACGTGGAGGAGATCCGCACCGCGCTCGAGCGCACGGGACGCCCCACGGGTGTGATGCTGCAAATCGGCACGCGCAACGCCCAAAACTTCGAGCTGCTCAAGGTCGTCGGCCAGCAGAAGGAATTCCCGGTGCTGTTCAAGCGCGGCATGGGCATCACGCTCGAAGAGTCGCTCAACGCCTGCGAGTACATCGCGAGCGAGGGCAATCCGAACATCGTGTTCTGCCTGCGCGGCGTGAAGAGCCACCTCGGGGAGCCCATGCGCAACTTGGTCGACTTCGCCCACACACCCGTGGTGCGCAAGCTGACGCGCCTGACGGTGTGCATCGATCCATCGCACAGCGTGGGCCGCATGGACTTCGCGCCCGATGGGCTCCCTTACATCTTCCACGTGATCGGCCAAGGCGTGATCGCTGGAGCCACGAGCATCCTCGTCGACTTCCATCCCAAGCCCGAGACGGCGCTGTGTGACGGGCCGCAAGCGCTGACGCTCGCGCAGCTTCCAATCCTGCTCGAGTACGTGAAGCTCGTGCGCAAGACCTACCTCGAGACGCTGGCCATCGCGCCACGCCTCCAGAGCCCCATGCTTGCCTCGTGACGTATCAGAGCGCAGAACGGGTGCAGAACGCCGAGGGCCGGCAGTACCACATCGCCTGTGCTGCGGGGGACGTGGCCGAGCACATCCTGTTGGTGGGCGATCCGGAGCGCGCCGACCGCGTGGCCGAGCGCTTCGACACGCGACGCTTTCACACGGCGCACCGCGAATACCGCGTGCACACCGGGAGCCATCGAGGGCTCGAGGTGAGCGTCGTGTGCGTGGGCATGGGCTCGGGGTCGATGGAGATCGCGGTGGTCGAGCTGTGTCAGATCACGCAGGCGCCCACGCTGCTGCGCGTGGGGAGCTCGGGCGCACTGCAACCGGAGATCGACCTCGGCGACCTGATCATCAGCCAGGGCGCACTGCGCATGGAGCAGGCTTCGCTCGGTTACGTCGACCCGGGCTTTCCGGCTTTTGCGCACGCGGAGGTCGTGATCGCGTTGTGTCGTGCTGCCGATGAGCTTGGCCACGCCCATCACGTGGGCGTGACGGCCACCGCGTCCGGCTTCTACGGCAGCCAAGGCCGCGACGTGCCTGGCTTTCTGCCACGCGATCCGGGCGTGCTCGATCGGCTGGCGCGCCAGGGCGTGAAGAACCTGGAGATGGAGACCTCGTGCCTGCTCACGCTGGCCGCCGTGCGCGGTGTGCGCGCAGGGGCCGTGTGCGCCGCGTTCGCCAATCGGCCCCGCAATCAGTTCATCGACGAGGCTGACATGGGGCTCGCCGAGCAGCGCAGCATCGACGTGGGCCTAACGGCCCTGCACCACCTCGCGCGCATGCGTGCGGAGGCCGCCAACAAGCCCCATTGGCACCCCGGCCTTTCGAGCGCCTAGCGCGAGCGGGGCCGCACGGCAGGACGCGGAGCGGGGCGCGCGGCAGGCGGCCGCGAGCTAGGGCGCGAGGCGGGACGCGCGGAAGAACGTGATGCAGGGGCGCGGCTCGGCGGCGCGGCGATGCGCGCACCCGTGCTGGGTCGCACGAAGCCACCCGACGGCTGACGGTAAGTCGACGAGGGCTGACGATAGGTGGAGGGGCCGCGCGGCGTGACCGCAGGCTGGCGGCGCTCGGGGATCGAACCAGGGCGCACCACGCGGCCCACCCCGGTGTTGGGCGCAACCCCTACCGCGCGCGACGCGCGCGACGCACCCGACGGAGCGGCGCGAACCATGCGAGAGGGCGTGGAGCTCGGGTAGCGCAGCAAGGGCGAGCGCGTGGGCTGAAACGCGCGCGAGGCCTGCACGGAGCGGCTGGGGCGCACGGCCGAACGCGGCGCGGGAGTCGGGCGCACCGCCGAGACCGACTGAGCGCGCGCGGTGAACGAGCGCACGGGCACGATGCGGCGCGGACGCGGGGCCACGTCACGCACGATGATCGTGGTGCCGGGGCGCGCCCAGCCACCGGGCCAGTACCACCAGTACCCGACGGACCAGTACCAGTAGCCGGGCACGTAGCCGAAGCCGGCGTAGGGGGGACACCAGTAGCCGGGTACCCACAGCCAGCTGCTTGCGCCCCACCACCAGTAGCCAGAGACCCAGACGTGGCTCGGATAGGGCGGCGGCGGACGATCTTCGACCAGGGGCTCGGGGGGCGCGGCCTGGGTCTTCTGCGCGCTGGGGCGTTCGGGCACGCTGGCTTCGTAGGGATCGCTGAGCTCGCCCTGAGACAGAGGCACGGGTGCAGGCGGCGTGTCGGCGGCTGGTGCAGGCACGGCGTCGCTGCTGCCCCCACCCTCGTCACCTGCTCCGGCATCGGTGCCCTCCGGGGGCGGCGCAGGCACGATCTCGCGCTCAGCTGGCGAAGGTGCCGCGATGACCTCGCGCTCAGGCGGCGGAGGTGCGGCGATGACCTCGCGCGCTTCGCCGCCCGCGCTCGGCACGGGCGCCACCTTCTCGGCGATGCTCGCCTCGTGACCGTGACGCAGGCGCCCAAAGTGGCAACTGTCGCCTTCGCACAACTCGACGTAGACCGCGCCGCGGCCACAGCCGCTCGCCGCGTAGCGTCCGTCGTCGAGCTTGGCGATCTGCACGTTCTGGCAGTCGAGATCGCGGCGCGCGACGTTCTCGACCCGCTTCGGCGTGGCCGCACAGCCACCCAACGCGAACGCACACAAGAGCGCACCGAGCGTTCCAAGTCCTGGGTTTCGTCTAGACGCGCGCATGGAAGAACCATGACACGTCGGAGCGGCGATAGCAGCAGGCTGTCAAGTCTCGTCGCTGCTCCACAGGCCAGGCGCAGACAGACCGCCCCAGATGCGTGAATCCACGTCACGCAGGTCGAGCACCACCAGGTAGTCGGTGACACCGAACTCGTGGTCGAGCGCGGGTCCGCCGCACACCTTGGCGCCAAGGCGCAGGTAGCTCGAGAACAGCGGCGAGAGCGTGGCACCATCGCTCGCCACCACCGAGTCGCCATGGGGCGCACGCAGGGCGGGACGCACCGGCGCGTGCATGCGTTCGTGAAAGTGGCCGTCGCGCGCGAGCCGCAGGGACACGCCGGCGACCTCGTTCGGCTCGAGCGTCGCGATCGAGCAGCACCCGAACACGTAACGCTTGTCGTTCCAATCGAGATAGCGCGCGATCCCGCGCCACAGAAGCTGCAACACGCGACCGTTTCGGTGGTCTTTGCGCACGCAGGCGCGTCCGACCTCGGCCCCGTCGCGATGGATGCGATCGGGCAAGGAGGAGAGGTCGAACTCGGAGCTCGTGTAGAGCTCGTCACGCTGCGCAAGCTCGCTCGTCATCAAGCGATAGGTGCCGACCACGTGCTTGCCTGGGGCGTCGTGCACCATGGGGGGGTGGCAATGGGGATCGTAGATGTCCTCGTCGAGCCCCGTG
>CAYNOM010000283.1:0-7739 GCA_964398415.1 uncultured Polyangiales bacterium
GGCGTGTTCTGGACGAAGTCCTCCATGTCCGCGGTGGGCGCCTCCTTCAGGAGGTTGGGATAGAGCTTGTCGCCCGGAAGCGTGACCCGCTCCAGGCTCCCCCCCAGCGTCTCCCCTTTCTTCAGGTCCTTCGTCGCCCGAAACACCACGTCGCCGTCCTTGTCCAGCGTTCCCTTGACGGCAACCCCGTCCTCCTTTCCCCAGAAGAAGTCGGCGGCGAACTCCTTGCCGTCGCGGCTGCGGTGGATGCCGGGCAACTGGGTCTTGGGCTGTTCAACACCCTGCAATGGCCGCTCTGGCTGGAACTGCTTCTGGCCGTCCTGATCTTTGACCTTGCCATCTGGCTTCAGCACCTGATCACCCACAAGGTGCCCCTCGAGCGCATCAACGAAGCCTTCGCGCTCATGCATGAAGGCAAGTCGATCCGCACGGTCGTCGAGTTCAGCTGACACACCTCCTTGGCACGTGCCTCCCGAGCGATTCTGTGTGACAGTGCGGCACAGTCGAGGCTCGACCCCTGGGTCGGCCGCGCTGGACACCGAGCTGCACCGTGTCGAACCTCGAACCCACTCACCGCCTCGCCCCCGGCTCGGTTCTGTTTGAGCGCTTCGAGGTCCTCGAGCTGCTCGGCGAAGGGGGCTTTGGCCACGTGGCACGGGCCAAAGACCGCGAATCGGGCACCCAGGTCGCACTCAAGGTCTTGCATCGCTTCGATGCCCAGGCGCTGCTCGACCTGAAGCACGAGTTCCGAAGTCTCGCCGACATCCAGCACCCCAGCCTGGTGCGACTCGGTGAGCTCTTCGAGCAAGGCGGACGCTGGGGTTTCTCGATGGAGCTCGTGCCTGGCGTCGACCTGTCGAGCTATCTGCGCCCCGCGGGCCGCTGCGACGAACAGCGCTGCCGAGACGCGCTGAGTCAGCTGACCGAGGGGCTCTCGTTTCTTCACGCGAGGGCCCTTCTGCACCGCGACGTCAAGCCGGCCAACGTGCTCGTCACTCCCGAGGGACGCGTCGTCCTGCTCGACTTCGGTCTCGTGTCACATCTCTCGCCCGAACGCCGGGGCTCCGATCAACGCAGCGCGGCGACGGTCGAGTACATGGCGCCCGAGCAGGCGACGGGCGAACCCGTGGGCCCCGAAGCCGATTTCTACGCGCTTGGCGTGCTCTTGTACGAGGCGCTTTGTGGCCATCTGCCGTTCGAAGGCTCAGGCATTCAGATCGTCTACGACAAGCACCATCGCGTGCCGGAGCCACCGAGTCGGCGCTCGGCCTTCGTGCCGCGCGACCTCGAGACGCTGTGTCTCGCGCTGTTGTCACGTGAGCCAAGTGCGAGGCCCACGGCAGACGAGGTGCTGCTTTCTCTGGGACGCTCGGCTCACCTCGGCCTGCGCCCGTCATTGGTCCCCGAGACGCGCAGCGAGGTCTTCTTCGGACGTACACGGGAGCTCGCCGAGCTCGAAGCAAGCCTTTCGCGCGCATACGACGAGGGGCCCTCACTCGTGCTCGTGCAAGGCGAGTCCGGAGTCGGCAAGACACGCCTCGTGCGCGAGCTGTCGAGCCGCGCGAGCCTGCGCAGCACCGCACCGCTGCTTCTCTCGGGCCGCTGCCACGCGGCCGAGCAGGTGCCCTTCAAGATGTTCGACGGCGTGGTCGACGAGCTTTCGCATCATCTCTCGTCGCTCGATCGCGATGCTGCGAGCACGCTGTATGCAGACGATGCGGGCCTCTTGCCGCGACTCTTTGCCGTGCTCGACGGTGTGACGCCGATCGCACGGCTCTCGTCGGCCCGGGCGCGCAGCCCCAGCGCGGCTCCCGTCGCACGCCTCGAGGCCTTCGCAGCGTTCGCGCGGCTCCTGCGCGATCTTGCGCGGAGGCGACCACTTCTGATCGTGATCGACGACATTCAGTGGGGGGACGGCGAAAGCGTACAGCTGATGCGCTTTCTGCTCGATGCTCTCGGCCCGTCGCCCGTGATGTTCTTGTGCACACTCAGACCACTCGAGTCGCTGGAGGAACCGCTGAAGAGCGACCTCCGCGAGCTCGCGAGCCATCCCAAGGCGACGAGCCTCTCGCTTTCCGAGCTAAAAGCCCAGGAGGCACGCGCGCTGAGCGCCCATTGTCTCGGTGTTGGAGAGAGCGATCCACGCGCCATCGCGCTGGCGTCTGAAGCCGCGGGCCATCCGCTCTTCATCACCGAGCTCGCGGAGAGCATCGAAGCGGGCGTAACCCCCTCGGCCCTCGACCTCGACTGCGCCCTGCGCGCGCGCGCCGCTCAGCTCGGCGAGGCCGCGCGTGAGCTGGTCTCCTTGTTGGCGGTCGCCGGAGGCCCGGCATCGACGCGGCTGTGCGCACAGGTGTTGGGATTCGAGAACGAAACCCTCGAGCGTGCGGCGGCAGATCTGCGTCAGGCCCGCCTCGCGCGCACCATTCGGCGCGGTGAGCTCGCCTGCTACCACGATCGTGTGCGTGAAGCTGTGGTCGACGGGATCGCGGAAGATCAACGCACCACGCTGCATCGCAAGCTGGCGCAGACCGCAGCCCGCAATGGGGGGCTTTCGCACGCGCGCATCGCCACCCACTTCATCGCAGCAGGCTTGCCTGAGCGCGCACTGCCCCATCTCGAAGAAGCCGCCCAGGCGGCCCTGCGCGCATCGGCGTTCGAGCGCGCTGCCGGGCACTACCGACGCATGCGCGACGCGGCGCGGGAGGCCTCCCGCGAGGAGCTGCATCGCATACGGCTCGCCGAAGCAGAGGCCCTCGCCGCCGCAGGACGCTGCGCGGAATCGGCGCGCGTGTTGCTCGACGCGCTCGAGGGCGCGAGCGGCGACGAGCGCCGCGCCCTGCAGGTGCGGGCGGCGCAGCAGCTGTTGCAGGCGGGTCAGATCGAAGAGGGCGTGCACGCCGCACGACACGCCATGCAGGACGCAGGGCTCGCCTGGCCCAAGACGCCCTGGCGCGTCGTGTTTCGCTGGCTTTGGCAGCGCGCGGCCATCGGCGTGCACGGGATCGACGCCCCGCTGCGCAGGGAGGACGAGGTGGAGCCCGAAGTGCTGGCGCAGCTCGATACGCTGTGGCGGCTGTGGCAGCCTTTGATCTGGGCCGATCTTCTGCGCAATGCCGAGATCGGTGCACGCCACCTGCAACTCGCCCTGCGCGCGGGACCACCGCGCCACGTGGGCTTTGCCCTACTGGCCGAGGCGACGCTCGCGGCCATGCGCGAGGCGGGCGATGGAACGGCCTCACGACTGATCGCGCAGGCGGCTCCGTTCGCGGCCGAGGCCCGCTCGCTCGAGCTCGACATCTACGAGATCTTCGTGCGCGGCAACGTGGCCTTCTTCTCTTGGGATTTACGTCAGGCCGAGCGCGCCCTCTCCATCGCCGAGCGACGCTATGGCGAGCAGTGTCCGGGGGAAGCCTGGATGCTCGCCAACGTACGAGGCTCGCTGTTGTCGGCCATGTTCAGCCTGGGTCAGCATCGACGCCACGCGGAGCTGTCCGCAGCCTGGCTGCGCGAAGCCGAAGCGCGCGGCGACAGGTTCGCCGAGGCCACCTACACCATCTTGGGGCTCGGCATGTTGCGCCCCCTGATGGAGGATGACGTGGCCACCGCGCGACGCATGATCGAGCGCGCCATGGGGCCGTGGCGTTCGGACAGCTATGGAGTGCAGCACTTGGGCGAGACCGTCGCCCTGCAAACCCTCGGCAGCTACACCGGTGGCACGGACGCCAATCAGTACTGGGACGAAGCCTGGCCGCGCATTCGCAGCTCGTTCCTCGGCAGGGCGCGCTTCTCGCGCGAGATGTTGTCGTTGTGGCGCGCGGATGCGGCGCTCCGCGCGGCGCTTGCCGAGACTGGTGCGGCCCGCGAGGCACTGCTGCGCACAGCCAGCCAGCGCGTCTCCGCCCTGAGCTCAGCGCGCACGGGCATCGCCCTGTCGTGGTCGCCTCTGATCAAAGCCCAGATCGCGATCTTGCATGAGCAACGTGACCCCGCCCGTCGCCTCGCGCGGGCCGCCTGCAGAACCTTCGATACGGCCGGACATTTCGTCGGACGTCACGCAAACCTGCTGCTCGCCTACCTCGACGGACCGCGTGCCTTCGAGGCCGAGCGCGCGTCGCTCAGCGCCTGGCACGCCGCGGAGGGCTGGAAGGAGCCCGAACGCGCCATCTCCATGTGGCTGCCCGTGTATCGCGCGCTCTTGGAACCTGCTCTCGGCTGAGCCGCGCCTCAGAACGCGAACGCCGCGCACATCGGTGGCGCGCAGACGCCCGCATCGAAGGGCGAGCGGCATGCCAGGCCTGCTTCGCACTGGTCGAGAAAACAGGCCTCCCCGAGACCTGGCTGGGGCACGCAGCGAAAGGCGAAAGTAGCATCGGGCACGCACGCGCCCTCAGGCCCACACTCGTTGCCGTCGGTGCAGGTCTCCCCGGCCGCGAAGAATGCCGTGCAGCGGCCCGCGCCGAAGTCGCAGAACGAGCCGGCGCCGCAGCTGTCATCGAGCTGACACGATTCCCCGACGGACAGGCGTGCCCGACACACGCTGTCGACGCCCTCGACGTGGCAGCCGAGACCGGCTTCGCACCGCACGTCGCCGACGGCGCAAGGCTCACCATCGCCGGGCACAGCCCCGCAGAAGCGATCACGACAGGCAAGACCCGCCGCGCACACGAAGGGCCCGAGTGCGCTGAGCGCGCAGGGCTCGCCGCTCGTCGGCAGCGCTTGGCATGTGCCCTCGCCCTCCCCCGGCGCGAAGCGACAGGCAAGACTCGCCGCGCAGGCGACGCCATTGCCGCAGGGCTCGCCCTGCTTCGGCGCGGCGGTGCAGCGATCGTCTGCGCAGTACTCTCCTTCCTTGCACACGCTGTCGTCGACGCACGCGCTGCCGGCGACCTTCTCTCGGCACTCACGGCGCGCGGATGCGAGGCACTGCGCATCTCCTGAGCAAGCGTCGGGCCCCCCACAAGCCTCTCCACGCATCTCGAGCGCGAAGGCACGACAGCGGCCCTGTTCGCCGCAACGCTGATCCTCGGGGCAGTCGCCATCGCTACTGCAAGCCGCACCTGCCACGGGGAGCGCGCAGCGCCCTTCAGCGTTGCAGCGCGTGCCGTCTGCACACAGCCCCTCGGCGCAAGACTCTGAAGCCGCGGGCAGATCGCGCGAGAGGTCGCGCGGCCAGACGAGGGGACACTGCACGGCAAACAACTCAGGAGCGGGCAAGCGGCAAGCGGCAAGCGCCGCCTCGAGGGCCGGCTCGCAGCCGGCGGGCACCTGACTCGCGGGAACGATCCGCGCGTCGCCCTCGAAGCGCGCAAGCTGGTCGCGGCACCCGCGCTCTGCACGCTCGAGGCACGCCTCCGTGGTGGAAAAGCCTGGGACGAGAAGGCAGCCACAGGGCTCGGCCGCGGCACAGAAGCGCGCGGCAAACCTGGGACACCAGGCATCTTGCAGGGCAGTCAGGGTAGCGTCAGCGCCGGATGCGGCGTCGAAGCCGGCATCTGCGCTCCCGCCCACGCCAGCATCACCGCCCACGTCCTTTCGATCGTCGCACCCTGTGCCCCCGCTCAAAGAGGCCATGAGGACCCACAACGTTACCGCCAGACGTGCTCGCATTCCCTGCTCCCCGCTTCACCGACTCGGTCTGCGCGCCGCCCCTGCGTGGCACGACGCGCTCTCCCGAGTTGTACAACGCGTCAGAGCATGATGGCCGGCGAAGGCGCTCCTCAGGCGTGTACACGCGGCTCGGCCCGCCGCGCGCGACGCTCCTCGGGCAAAGAGGCCAGTTCGACCAGCCGCGCGCGGAGCTCGACACGGGCGACGTCGGCCTGGGCGCCGAAGATCGAAAGCTCGGCCAAGTAGAAGGCGATCCCGTGCTGGAGATTTTGCGAGAAGGACTCGAGGCCTTTCTGGGCACGCGCATCGCTTGGCGGCGTGCAGGCGCGAAGCTCGTCGAGGTAGTCGAGGTTGAGGCGCAGCTCTTCGAGCAGCACGTGACGCCGCGAGGGACTCGTGCACACGTGGGTGCGCCCGTAGATGTGCCCGACCATGTCGTCCAAGCTCAGCTCGCGCTTGAAATGCATGATGTTGGGGCCGGGACAGATGGCTGTCGTGGCCGCGTCGTCGAGACCGTAGAGGGCGGCGATGCTGCCGCCGAGATCGTGGCAGATGCACGCCTTGTCGACGATGCGAGCTGCCTCCACGTCGCGCTGCATCGGGTCGGGCACGGCCGCTTCGAGGGAAAGCAGACGCGCGCGCTGATAGCTGCGCGAGGCAACGCACACCGGCACGCCGGTCGCGTCTTCGTTGGTGGCGAGAAAGCCCTTGGGACAAATGCTTCCGGGCTTGCCCTTCGCCACGCGGCCACGACGCGCCTGCTCACTCACCGAGCTTGAGAGGCTCCAGAAGCGCACGCCGAGCGGTGAGACGTCGCTGAGCTGCAAGTCTTCGGGCTTGGCCTCGCGCAGGCGCGCGCGCGTGGCGGCATCGACGGCGGTGGCCTCGGGCACCATGAGAAACGGCGAGCCCCAGCCTGTGCCGTCCACGGAGAAGCGTTCGCGCAGCATCCGATCTTCGTCGTGCGTACCAATGCCTCCCTGCACCGTGAGCCGCTGCGCAGGAGCCTGCTTCGGCACGCAACGCTCTGCCTTCGCGAGCGCCGCTGCATACGCAGAGAAGAGCTGCTCGCGCAGGGCGCCACGCTCGGCTCTGAATTGCTCGAGGATGGGCCCGAGCAAGAGGCCGCCGCTTGCAAAGGCGTGGCCTCCGCAGTTGAGGCCCGACTCGATGCGAAACTCCGACACCCAGAGCCCCTTCTTGGCGAGGAAGGTCGCTTGCACCACAGCCGAGCGGAAGTCGCTCACCTTGAGCACGATACGCTTTTCGAGCTCCCCCTCGGCGTCGGGATAGAACACGTCGAAGCGGGCGGCATAGCCGAACAGGCGCGGATTCATGCCCGCCGAGAACACCACCGACGAACGCAGCTTGCTGCGCACGAAGCCCCGCAACGCGGCGAGGGCATCGCTGTCCTCCTCGCCAAACGGCACACCCTTCGAGCTCTTGCGTCGATCGAGCTTGGTCATGATGTTGACGTCGATGGCTCCCGGCACGACGGCGGCCCGGAGCTGGTCTTCGAGCGCGGTCCGCTCAGCGCCGGCTTCCATGTGGCACACGCGCTCGAAGCGCTCGCGCAGCGGCGACGGCGGCAGGAGCTCGAAGTAGCGAAACAGGGGCGATCCCTCGCACAGCGGCGACGCCTTCAGCTCGCACATCTGACGCTCGAGCTCGTCCTTTAGAAAGTTCAGGTAGGCCTCGATGCGTTGCGCCCGCGCTTCACCGCCCTCACCCTCGATGGGGCTAGCGCTGCGGCCCTGGCGCGCGAGAAATGCGCCACGCACCTGGTCCATCAGGACGTCGTCGACCAGCGACACCGTCGACGTGATGCCGAAACGGCCCACCCGAATCGGCGTGTCTAGCGTAAACCCCGTGCCCATCACGGGAATCACGAAGGTGTGCGGAGAGGCTGCGCTTGCGCTCAACATGTCGTGCTCCTCGCTTCGAGCGCCCTCATGGATTCGAAGCGAGGACGCAACAGCGAAGCGCGTCCGTAGGTAGGCACGGAACGCGCGGCGCATGTCACGGGATGGTCACGGCATGCTGCGCGCTACTTCTTGTCAGCAGGCGCGGAGGCCTGCTCGGCGTCCTTCTTGGCGCGCCATTGGGCGAGCTTGCGCCTTGCGCGAGCC
>CAYNOM010000284.1:0-238 GCA_964398415.1 uncultured Polyangiales bacterium
GGAGAGTGGGCCGGGGCCCTGCGCGAGACGCTCGGCGAGTACCGCGCGCCGACGGGTGTGGCTGCGGCGACGATCACGAGCGTGCGTGGTGACGACGACCGCGGGGCCATGGTGAAGAAGCTGCGTGAGCGGCTCTCGGCCCTCGAGAAGACGCTCGGACGCAGGCCGCGCTTGCTCGTGGGCAAGCCTGGGCTCGATGGCCACTCGAACGGTGCCGAGCAGATTGCGCTCAAGGCTC
>CAYNOM010000284.1:248-7739 GCA_964398415.1 uncultured Polyangiales bacterium
GGTGATCTACGAGGGCATCCGCGTGACGCCCGAGCAGATCGTAGCGAGCGCGCTCGAAGAGGGCGCCCACGTGATCGGCTTGTCGATCCTCAGCGGCTCCCATCTCGAGCTCGTGCCTGAGGTGCTCGAGCGTCTGAAGCAGGCCGGCATCGCCGACGTGCCCGTGGTGCTCGGCGGCATCATTCCAGAGGCCGACGCAAGGCGTCTGATCGAGCAAGGGGTTGCGCGCGTCTACACGCCGAAGGACTTCGAGCTCAACGCCATCATGGCGGATCTCGCAGACCTCTTGGAGCGTCGCGTACGAGCCGCGCATGTCAGCTGATCCCTCGCGCGTGGAGCTGTCGGAGCTGGCTCAGCGCATTCGCGCGGGCGAGAAGGTGGCGGTGGCCCGCGGGCTGAATCTGATCGAAAACCGCCTGCCCGAAGCCGAGCGGCGCGTGGCCGCGTTGCTCGCCGCGACGGGCGCGGGCCTCTCGGCCGATCACGGGACGCGCATCGGCATCACCGGGCCGCCCGGCGTCGGCAAGAGCAGCCTGGTGTCGGTGCTGGCGCGCGAGCTGCGCGACCAGGGTCACACGCTCGCTGTGGTCGCGGTCGATCCGTCGAGCCTGCGCTCCGGTGGCGCCTTGCTCGGCGATCGCGCGCGCATGGCGTTCGATCCGTCCGATCGCGGGCTCTTCGTGCGCTCGCTCGCGACCCAGGGCGCCCTCGGCGGGCTCGCTCACGCCACCCACGCGGCGGTCGAGCTGCTCGCCGCGGCCTACGACATCGTGCTGGTGGAGACGGTGGGCGTCGGGCAAACGGAGACCGCGGTCACCCACGTGGCCGACACCGTGGCGCTCGTGGTGCAGCCCGGCTCGGGCGACGTTTTGCAGTTTCTCAAGGCCGGCGTCATGGAGATTCCCGACCTCTTGGTCGTGAACAAGGCTGACCACGGCGCCACGGCGACGCGCGCGGCCAGCGATCTCAAGTCGGCCCTGAGCGCCCTGCGCCAGGTGGGCGCCGAGGGCGGTGAGCAGGAGGTGCTGTTGACGAGTGCCCGCGATCGTGTCGGCATCACCGAGCTCGCCCACGCGCTGCTCGCCCACTCGCGAAACCTCGGGCCCGAAGCCGTGGTGCGGCGCCGCATGTCCGGGAGGCTGGCCTTTGCCCTCGACTGGCTGACGCGCCGTGTGGGCAGCCTCGGGATCGACGCGCTCGGCGGCCCAGAAGCCCTGAGCGCAAGCCTCGAGGCGTGCATCGGTCGAGGAGATCCCCCGCTCGCTGCGGCCCAGGCCCTGTGCGACCAGTTGTCCGTTACCCGTCACTGAACGGGCATTCGACCACGCCCCGGCCGGTTTCGAGCCAGTCGCGAGCACTCGGCAGCGACGGTTGTCGTTTGACGAGAGCACGGTCGCTCCTTTACAGATTAACGGAAAACGGACTTGACTCGTTGACTATCATAGAAAAGAAGTGCGTCAAGTCGCGATTGGGCTCGGTAAATTGGGCAGACGCGGTTTTACAGCGGCCTTACATCGTGCTTTACTTGTCAAGTGACGGTAAAGTGGCGCGCGCCCAGTGAGGTATCATGAAGAATACGCATGCACACATGGGGACGCGTCTGCGCGAGCTGCGTGTGAGCCGGGGGTTGCAGCAGGGCGAGGTCGCACGGCGGCTCGGCGTGTCGCCCGCGTACCTGAGCCTGATCGAAAAGGACAAGCGGGCGGTTCAGCTTCCGCTCTTGTTCAAGGCGCTCGAGCTCTACGGCGTCGGCATGGAGGACTTCATGCAGAGCCTGGGCGAAAGTCGCGTCGACGACGGGCTCGCGCGCCTGCTCGACGAGCCCCTCTTGCGCTCCTTGAACCTGAGCGAAGAAGACCTGGCCCAGCTCGGCTCCGAGCCGCGCATGGCGACCACCGTCACCGCGCTGTTCAACATGTACAAGAACACGCGCAGCCAGCTCGACAACCTCCTGTCACAGCTGGCCAAGCAAGAGCGCGACACCACCTCGAGCGAGATGGCCTTCGACTACAACCCCTTCGACGAGGTCACAGACTTCCTCGAGGCCAACGACAACTGGTTTGGTCTGCTCGAAGAGCGCGCCGATCAGGTGCGTCGCGATCATCGCCTGCCACAGCGCTACACGAGTGATGCGCTCGCCGAGGTGCTGACGCAGATGGGCGTCGAGGTGCAGCTCGTGCAGCCCGGTGACACGAGCTCGGTGGTGCGACGCTGGGACCCGGAGGGTCCGCGCCTCACCTTGTCTGCCAGCATGTTCGAGCAGCGCCTCAAATTTCAGCTCGCGCACACCATCGGTCTGTATCTGATGGATCAGGAGCACCTGCACGAGCGGATCACGGCGAGCTTTCGTACGCGCCACACCGAGACCTCGCAGCTGATCAAGATCCACCTCGCAAACTACTTCGCGGGCGCCCTGCTTCTGCCCTACGGCGACTTCTTCAACGAGCTCACGCGCACGCGCTACGATCTCGAGCACATGGCGAGCTACTTCGAGAGCTCCTTCGAAACCGTGGCCCACCGCGTGTGCAATCTGAACGATCCGCAGCGGCGTGCGGTGCCCATGCACTTTCTGCGCGTGGACGTGGCCGGCAACATCTCGAAGCGCTACGGCGGCCGCACGGGCATCCAGTTTCCGCACGGCACGGGCAGCTGCCCCAAGCTCGCCGTGCACCTTGCGTTTCTGAGCCCGAGCCAGATCACGAAGCAGTACTCCGTGTTTCCGGATGGCTCCGAGTACTTCTGCGTGGCCAAGGTGGTCAAGCAGCCCCAGCAGGGCTCGCTCGTGCGCGGCACGGTGTACGCGATCGGCATCGGCACCAATGCCTCGAACGCCAAGTATCTCTGCTACGCTGACGACATGCCCTTCGCCGACCCGCGAAAGATGGCCGTGCCCGTCGGCACCACCTGCCGCTTTTGCGAGCGCACCGACTGCAATCAGCGGGCGGCACCGAGCTACAAGTTCGCGTTTCGCGTCGACGAGTACACGAAGAAGGACAATTTCTTCTCGCCCCTCGTCTCTGGCGATCAGGAAGAGCCGCCGAAGAGGAAGAGGCTCAACGCCCAGTCTCCGGTCGATGCGGAGGAGTGACGGACCCGTGAGCTTTCTTCGTGCAGTCTACTCGCGCTCGGATCTCGCGTTTCTCTTCGGCCTCTCGCTCCCGCTCTTCGCCTACGCGGTACAAACCAAGATCGAGCGCATCCAGACGCGTGGAGTGTCGGTGGGTCTCTCCGACCTGCCGGGCTTGTTCGGCTCCGATCTGGCGATGCACGCGGCCTTCGTGGCGCTCGGGCTCACCACCTTCGCGGTGTTCTGGTCGAGGGGGATGCGCGCGCTCGGCAAGGGGCTCCTGCAGCTCTACGCGCTCCTCCATGCGGCGGTGCTGCTCGGCGCCCACGGCTACTTCATGTCGACGGGCTCGAGCCTCGACTACCCCATGCTCGAGTTCTCGCTCGTGCACATCGGCGAGACTGCCAAGGTGGTGGCGAGCGCAGGTTCAACATCGCGCATCGCGTTCTTCAGCACGGCGCTCTTCGCGATCGTCGCCTTACCTTGGATCTTTTCGCGTGCTTTGCACGCCGCGCCGCGTGCTCCGCGCCTGTCCGATCGCTGGTTGTGCGGGCTTCTCTCGCTCGCGGCCTACGGCAGTCTGTTGGCGTCGGCCATGGCGGTGCGTTCGGCCTACGGGGCCGATCTCGCGCGCGAGTCTTTGCTCAACGTGGCCATGACCTCCTACGTCGGTGCCGACGACGTGGACGCCGAGACGCTGGCGCGTGCTGCCAGGAGGCCGCGCGGCGCCCGACGCATCACACCGCGGGCGGACGCCGCGAAGAAGAACGTGGTGGTGATCCTGCTCGAGTCGACGGGCCTGTGGGCCACGACGCTCGGCGATCCCGCGAAAGCCACCACGCCCTACCTGGCAGAGCTCGCGAAGAGCTCGCTGTGGGTCGAGCGCATGTACGCGGTGGTGCCCCACACCTCGAAGGCGCTGATCTCGACCCTGTGTGGCATCGAGCCGCGGCCTGGCGTGGGCGTGGCGGAGTCGAGGCCCGGGGGCATTCTGGGGCGCTGTCTGCCCTCGCTGCTGCGCACCCAGGGCTACCAAAGCGTGATGATGCAGTCGGCGACGCGCGAGTTCGAGGCGCGGCCCCAGCTCGTGCGCAACATGGGCTTCGACGCGCTGATCTCGGGCGATGAGATGGACGCGACGGGCCTCGAGAAGGCGAACTACTTCGGCTACGAAGACCGGATCGTGCTCGAGCCGACGCGCACTTGGCTCAAACAGCGCGATCCCACGCGGCCCTTCTTCTACGCGCTCCTCACCAACACGCCCCACCACGACTACTTGCCCCTCGAACACTACGGCACGGCTTGGGCTCTCGACCAACCCGAAGCCCGCTACCTGAACAGCGTGCGCTACCAAGACTTCGTGCTGCGCGATCTGATGCGCATCTTCGAGGAAGAGGGCGTTCTCGACGACACGATCTTCATGATCCTGGGCGATCATGGCGAGGGGTTTGGTCAGCACGGGCGCTACGCCCACGACGACACGATCTACGACGAGGGGCTGCGCATCCCCTTTCTGATTCACGAGCCCGGCACAGAGCGTGCGCGGGGTGTGCTGAAGGGGCCCTCCAACGAGCTCGACGTGGTGCCGACGTTGCTCGACATGCTCGGACTCGATGTGGCCGAAGGGCGCTTTCAGGGGCGTAGCGTGTTTGCCCCACCCGCCGAGCGGGTGCTCTACGCGTCTTGCTACAACGAGCACAAGTGCCTCGCGCGCTACGCGGGAAGTCGCAAGCTCGTCTACCACTTCGGCCGCAGCCCCTCTCAGCTGTTCGACGTGGAAGCCGATCCCAACGAGCTCGTCGATCTCGCCGCCGAGCATCGCGCCGAGGTGTTTGCGCACGAGACCGACGCGCAGCGCTGGTACGCCGAGCTGCGCGCGATGTATCGCGCCATCACCGATCGCGCGGCCGAGGGCTACGTGACCCGCACGCGGCCCGAGGTTGCCCACCCGGCGAGCATTCGCTTCGGCGACGCCGTCGAGTACATCGGGTTCAACACCTCGAAAGAGAGCGTGTCGCCCGGTGAGTGGGTCGACATCACGTACTACTTTCGCGTGCTCGATCGCGTGCCCCAGGGCTACCAGCTCTTCACCCACGCGCAGGATGGCTTTCGCAGGCGCATCTGGGATCACCCCCCCGTGCGCGGCATGTATCCGCCTGAGAACTGGCGTCCGGGTGAGTACGTGGCCGACGAGCACGGCATTCGCGTGCCGCGCGACTGGGCTACCGACAAGCTCCGCATCTATTCGGGCTTTTGGAAGCCGAACGAACCACACCTCGTGGTCGATCCGCCGACGCCCAACGACTCACCGCTGATCGTCGAGTTGCCCGTGGTGAAGGAGCGTTGACAGCCTGGGGAGTCGAGATACATCGGCGGCCATGAGCTATTTCGCCGATCGTTTGTGTGCGGCCATCGAGGAGCGTCGCGCCCCTTGCGTGGTCGGTCTCGACCCCGTGCTCGACTACGTGTCGGACGACTTTTTGCGTGAGTGCGGCCTGTCGCGACAGGGCGATCTCGAGGAGCGGGCGCGCGCCATCGAGGCCTACTGCCTCACCACGCTCGAGGCGGTGCACGATCTGGTGCCGGCGGTGAAGCCGCAGATGGCCTACTTCGAGCTGTACGGCTCCCATGGCATGCGCGCCCTAGAGCGTTGCATCGAGGCGGCCCACGAGCTCGGGCTCTCGGTGCTGCTCGACGGAAAGCGTGGCGACATCGGAAGCACCTCACGCGCCTACGCCGATGCCTACCTCGCGAAGCAGCCGTCCCGTGCGTTCGAGGTCGACGCGCTCACGCTCAACCCGTACCTCGGTACAGACAGCCTCGAGCCCTTCGTCGACGTCGCGCTCGACAACGACAAGGGCCTCTTCGTCTGCGTGCGTACCAGCAACGCCGGTGCCGACATCACGCAGCTTCAGCAAACCCAAGACGGGCGGCTCTTGTACGAGGTGGTGGCCGATCTCGTGGTCGAGCTCAACGCACGCTCCATCGGAGCCTCGGGCTACGGCAGCGTGGGCGCGGTGGTGGGCGCCACCCAAGCCGAGGCCGCGGCCAAGCTGCGCGCGCGCATGCCAAAGACCCTGTTCCTCGTGCCCGGCTTCGGTGCCCAGGGGGGCTCGCTCGACACGGTGCGGGCGTGTTTCGACGCCGAGGGGCGCGGCGCGATCGTGAACAGCTCGCGCGCGGTCATGTACCCGGAGCGCTTCGGGGGCGCGTCGGGCAGGCAGGGCAAGGACGCGATTCGCGCGGCGGCGCAGGATCTCGTCGCCCGCGTGCGAGGCGCGCTTCGTACTTTCGAGTAGCACCTTCTGTTTGGCGAAGTCGCTTGCGCGTTTTCTCACGCGGGGGTAGCTGCTCTTCTCCGTTTACGTGTGCTGCATGGGCCCACGTTACCGGTACCGTAGCGGTATCGTCAGGGGAGAGACATGAGTAACCGAGAAGACGCGCTCGAGTATCACGCCCAGGGGCGCCCGGGGAAGATCAGCGTGGTGCCGACGAAGCCGGTGGCCACCCAGCGTGATCTGTCGCTCGCCTACTCTCCGGGTGTGGCCGAGCCCTGCCGCGAGATCGAGAAAGATCCGGAGGCGGTCAACCGCTACACCGCGCGCCGCAACCTGGTGGCGGTGATCACGAACGGCACCGCCGTGCTCGGCCTCGGTGACATCGGCCCGCTCGCCGCCAAGCCCGTCATGGAAGGCAAGGGCGTGCTGTTCAAGAAGTTCGCCGACATCGACGTGTTCGACATCGAGCTCGCCGAGAAAGACCCAGACAAGCTGGTCGAGATCATCTGCGCGCTCGAGCCCACCTTCGGCGGCATCAACCTCGAGGACATCAAGGCGCCCGAGTGCTTCGTGGTCGAGCGCAAGGTGCGCGAGCGCCTCAAGATCCCGGTCTTCCACGACGATCAGCACGGCACCGCGATCATCTGCGCGGCGGCGCTCAAGAACGCGGTCGAGCTCACCGGCAAAAAGATGGAGGCCCTGAAGGTCGTGTGCCTGGGCGCGGGCGCCGCGGCGGTGGCGTGCATGGAGCTGTGGATGCGGCTCGGCGTGCGCAAAGAGAACATGTGGATGGCCGACAGCAAGGGCGTGATCGTCGAGGGGCGCAGCGCGCTCAACGAGTTCAAGGCGCGCTTTGCACGCCCTCCGCACGAGGAGTCGGTGCCGCTGAAAACGGCGCTCGAGGGCGCGGACGTGTTCCTCGGCCTGGCGACCGGCAACCTCGTCACCGGCGACATGATCAAGGGCATGGCCGACAAGCCGATCATCATGGCCCTCGCCAACCCCGACCCCGAGATCCCCTACGAAGAGGCACGCGCGGCGCGACCGGACGCCATCGTGGCCACGGGACGCAGCGACTATCCAAATCAGGTCAACAACGTGCTGGGCTTTCCCTACATCTTCCGCGGGGCGCTCGACGTGCGGGCC
>CAYNOM010000285.1:0-7736 GCA_964398415.1 uncultured Polyangiales bacterium
CGCCGACCCTCGCGCGCGCGGCCTGAAGCGCGGGCCTCAGGGCTCGCGACCTTGGCTCAAGCGCATCACCATCCTGAGCGCCAGATAGGCGCTGAGCGTGCGAATGCGTTCGCGGTCGCCGTGCAGGCGGAAGTGACGCGCGATGCGTGTGCCCCCGCGACTGCCGATGGCGAGCCACACCGTGCCCACGGGTTTCTCATCGCTGCCGCCGCCGGGGCCGGCGATGCCCGTCACGGACACGGCGAGATCGGCATCGGAGAGCCGCAGCGCGCCCTGCACCATCTCGAGCGCGGCTTCTTCGCTGACCGCGCCATAACAACGCAGGGTGTCCTCGCGCACGCCGAGCAGGCTCGTCTTGGCGGCATTGGAGTAGGTCACCGCGTCGAGCAAGAGGTACTCGCTCGAGCCGGGCACGCTGGTGAGCATCTCGCCGACGAGCCCGCCCGTGCACGACTCTGCCACGGCCAGCGTGAGCCCTCGATCGCGCAGGATGCGCCCCACCGCACCCGGAAAGCTCACCTCACGATCGCCAAACACGATGTCTCCGAGACGCGCACGCACCACCTCGGCCGCGCGCTCGGCGGTCATTTGGCAGGTGCGCTCGTCCTGTCCCCGCACGAGCAGCTTGAGCTCGATCTCGGGAAACGACGCTCGATAGCCGATGGTGAGCCCCGGAAACTGCTCCTCGATGTCGGACAAGAGATCGTTGAGCTGCGACTCCGGCATGCCAAAGGTGCGCAGGTGCACCTGACAGCTCGTGCGCTCTGCCAGGCCCGCCACGCGGGACACGATGCGCGCGCTCCACAGGTGCTTCATCTCGCGTGGCACACCAGGCGTGAAGAACAGCGTGCATTGGCCCATCTCGACGGAAAAGCCGGGTGCCGTACCCATGTCGTTCGCGAGCACCGTGGCCCCCTCAGGGAAGTCGGCCTGCTTCTCGTTGCTCTTCGACATGCTGCGGCCGAGCGCGCTGAACAAGGAGCGAATGCGCTCGAGCGACGCGTCGTCGCGCACCAATGGCTTTTGCAGGGCTTTGGCCACGGCCTCGGTCGTCAGATCGTCGGTGGTGGGTCCGAGACCACCCGTCGACACCACCACGCGACAGCGCTTCGAAAGCCGCTCGAGGGCCTGTACGATGCGGTCGACGTCGTCGTCGACCGTGAGGTGCTCGACGACCTCGAAGCCGAGCGCGGTGAGCTCTTCCGCGAGCCACGCCGCATTGCTGTTGATGAGCTCCCCTCGGGTAAGCTCCGTTCCGATCGAGAGAACCGCGGCCGTCATGCTTGAGGTGCCATCCGTTCAGGTGAGGGGCCATTCTGCCCCGCACGCGCAAAAAAAGGCGAAATGCCAGGAATCGAAATCCAAATGTGTTTATCGGCGTTTTGCTCTCAGCCGGACGAGCATGGTATGCGCGGTCCGCTTCTCACATCAACGCCAAGGAGAGAGCATGAGCAAACGTTTCCTCACGGCAGGCCTCGTCCTTCTGACCTTGAGCACGGCCCACGCTGAGGCCCCGCCCAAGGCAGCCGAGGCGAAGGCGACGAAGGTCTCAGAGACCCCCGAAGCGCCCAAGCAGAGCTCTCTGTCGCAGCTGCCCGTGATCCGTAAGACGCTCTCGAACGGCCTCAGGGTCGTGCTGAGCCCCGATCGGTCGATCCCCACCGTGGGCATCGCGGTCTATTACGACGTGGGCTCACGCAACGAGGTGCGCGGACGCTCGGGCTTTGCCCATCTCTTCGAGCACATGATGTTTCAGGGCTCGGCCAACGTGGGCAAGGGCGAGCACTTTCAGCTCATCTTGAACCGCGGCGGCGAGATGAACGGCACCACGAGCGCGGACCGCACGAACTACTACGAGACCCTGCCCTCGAACGAGCTAGCCCTCGGCCTGTGGCTCGAGGCCGACCGCATGAAGTCGCTCGCGATCACGCAGGAGAACTTCGAAAACCAGCGCCAAACCGTCATGGAAGAGCGGCGCCAGAGCTATGACAACCAGCCCTATGCGAAGAGCTGGCTGCGCATCAAGGAGCTCGCCTACGGCGACTACTTCCCCTACGCCCACTCGACCATCGGCGACATGCAAGACCTGCAAAACGCCCCGCTGTCGGCGGTGCAGGAGTTCTTCGACGCCTATTACGCGCCCAACAACGCGGTGCTCTCGCTGAGCGGCGATTTTGCGCCCGCAGAAGCCCTGCAGGTCGTCGAGAAGTACTTCGGGGCGATCCCGTCGCGCTCACGCCCCGCGTACGCGCCCGGCGCCCTCGAGCCCCAAACCGAAGAGCGACGCGAGACGATGCTCGATCCGCTCGCCCAGCTGCCTGCATTCCACATCGCCTACCACATCCCGCCCGAGCGCGACCCCGATCACTATCCGCTCGACATCTTGGCCATGGCGCTCGGCGACGGCGCGTCGTCGCGTCTCTATCAAGAGCTCGTGAAGAAGCGTGAATTGCTCACCGGTTTGCACGTAGGCACAGACGGCAGCCGCGGCCCGGATCTGTTCTCGGTGTGGGCAGTGGCCGCCGAGGGCAAAGACCCCAAGCAAGCGCAGCAGGTGATCTACGGTGAGCTCGAGCGCATCGCGAAGCAAGGCTTGAGCGAGCGCGAGCTGCAGAAGGCCAAAAACCGCATGCGCTCCTCGTTCGTGTTCGGGCTCGCGTCGAACCTCGCACGCGCCAAGATGCTCGGCATGTTCGAGCTGTACTTCGGCGATGCCGAGCTGCTCAAGACCGAGCTCGATCGCTACCTCGCGGTGACGGCCGACGACGTGAAGCGCGTGGCCGGACGCTACTTCGCACCGACGAACCGCACGGTGCTCGACGTGATGACCCAGAAATCGGCGGGACAGACCGCGGGAGGTGCTCAGTGATTCGCTCGCTTCGAACGTGGCTCGCGGCCACGCTCATCGTCGGCTGCGGTGGTAGCGCGCCAGCTGTCCAAACCGCTCCCCCCGTCGCACCACCTCCCGCTGCGGTGGCCGAGGCGCCCGTGCCGCAGAAGGAAGCTCCTCCCGCATCGGCGACCGCCCGCGACATCTCCTTTCCGAAGATCGAAAGCATCGCGCTCGACAACGGCCTGACGATCGACGTCGTGACGCGCACCGAGCTGCCCATCGTCAACCTCGAGCTCGTGATCCGAAGCGGCGGGTCGAGCGACCCGAAGGAGCTCCAGGGCCTGTCCGGCATCGTGGCCAACATGCTCGAGGAGGGCACGAAGAAGAAGAAGGCGGCCGAGTTCGCCGAGGCCATCGAGTTTCTCGGCGCGAGCCTCAGCACCCAGGCCGGCACGGACACGCTCAGGGTGCGCATGAACGCCATGAGCGAGCACCTCTCGCCCGCACTCGAGCTGATGGCCGAGGCGGTGCTCACGCCAGCGTTCGATCAGAAGGAGCTCGACAAGCTCAAGAAGCGCACGCTCGACGATCTCACGCTCAAGCTCGAGCGTCCGGCCTGGGTCGCGCGGCGTCAGTTTCAGCGCGAGCTGTACGGCGAGCATCCTTACGCGCGCTACGACACGACGCCCGAAGCCGTGGCCAAGGTGAAGCGCACGCACTTGCTCGACTTCCACAAGCAGCACTTCGCCCCCAACAACGCGTTTCTCGTGGTGGTCGGCAACGTCACCGGCGAGCAGGTGAAGCAAGAAGCAGAGCGCCTCTTCGGTAAGTGGAAAAAGCGCGAGGTCACCCAGGTCAGCTACCCCGCGCCGCCCCAGCACAAGAGCCTCGACATCGTGGTCGTCGACCGCCCGGCCTCGGTGCAGTCGCAGATCATGATCGGAAACCTGGCGGTGACGCGCAACAGCCCCGACTTCATCCCGCTGATGGTCGCAAACCAGGTGCTCGGCGGCTCGGCCTCCTCGCGCCTGTTCATGGACCTCCGCGAGAAGCGCAGCCTGACCTACGGCGCCTACTCGCGCATCGACGAGACGCCGGAGATCGGCGCCTTCCGGGCCACCGCCGCGGTGCGTAACGAGGTCACCGGCCAGGCCATGGACGCCTTCTTCGAGCACCTCGAGCGCGTCACCAAGGAGGCGCCCCCGGCCGACGAGCTCGACGCGGCGCACCGCTACCTGGCCGACTCCTTCCCGCTCCAGATCGAGACCGCCGACAGCATCGCGGCGCTCGTGGCCGACCTGAAGGTATTCGGGTTGCCGGACGACTACTGGGACACCTACCGCACGCGCATTCGCGAGGTGGGCGCCGAGGCGGCGCTGAGCGCAGCCAAGGCGCACATCAAGCCGGGCCAGGCGGTCGTGGTCGTGGTGGGCAAGGCGGCGGAAATCGTTCCGGTCCTGCGTAAATGGGGCAACGTCAGGGTGGTGGATGCCGAGGGCAAGCCTGTCGTGGCTGCGGATCCTCCCGCGGCCGAAGGCCCACCGAAATCCTGACGTGCTACCTTCAGCCGGCTTTCTCGAACCAACCAGGAGCCTCGGAACATGTGCGGAATCGTCGGCTACGTGGGCAAGGAGCCATGCGCACCCATCTTGCTCGATGGCCTCAGGCGCCTCGAGTACCGCGGCTACGACTCCGCCGGCGTGGCCATCCACGACGGTAAGACCATCCACGTGGCGCGCGCCGTCGGCAAGCTGCGCAACCTGGAGAAGGCCCTGGCCGAGAAGCCGCTGACGGGCATCACGGGGGTCGGCCACACGCGCTGGGCCACCCACGGTCGCCCCACCGAGGTCAACGCGCATCCCCACGTCGCGGGCGGCATCGCCGTCGTGCACAACGGCATCATCGAAAACCACCTACCCCTGCGTGCCCGCCTCAAAGAGCAGGGGGAGACGATCGTCAGCGACACCGACACCGAGCTCGACGCGCACCTCGTGCACCTCGAGACGCGCTCAGGCAAAAACCTCGAGGCGGCCGTGCGCGGCGCCTTGGGGCAGGTCCACGGCGCCTACGCGATCGCCGTGCTCAGCCAGGCCGAGCCCGGTCGGGTGATCGTCGCCAAAGAGGCGTCGCCGCTCGTGCTCGGCCTCTGCGAAGATGGCTCGGTCATTTGCGGCAGCGACATTCCAGCGCTTCTGCCCTTCACGCGCGACGTCATCATCATGCAGGACGGCGAGCTCGCCGTGCTGGAGCTCGGCTCGATCAAGCTCTCGAAGATCGACGGCACGCCGATCGAGCGATCGCCACGACGCATCGATTGGTCGCCCATGGCCGCTGAAAAGGCCGGCTTCAAGCATTTCATGCTGAAGGAGATCCACGAGCAGCCGCGCGCGATGGAAGACACGCTGCGCGGGCGCCTCGACCTCGTCAACGCCGACATTCACGGCGCAGAGATCGGCATCGACGAGAGCATCGCGCAGGACTGCACGCGGGTGTATCTGCTCGCCTGCGGCACGAGCCATCACGCGGCCATGGCCGGTCGCTACTACATCGAGAGCGTCGCCCGGATCCCGGCCACGGTCGAGCTCGCGAGCGAGTTTCGCGCGCGCGAGCCCGTGATCGGCCCTGGCGATCTCGTGATCGCGGTCAGCCAGTCGGGCGAGACCACCGACACCCTCGCTGCCGTGCGCGAAGCCAGAAAGCGCGGGGCCAAGGTGATCGCCATCGCCAACGTGATCGGCAGCGCCATTCCGCGCGACAGCGACGCCAGCTTCTACACGCACGCGGGCCCCGAGATCGGCGTGGCCTCCACCAAATGCTTCACGACCCAGCTCTGTGCGCTGTTGATGCTGAGCATCTACCTCGGCCGTCGCCGCGGCACGCTGTCGAAGGAGCGGGCGGCCGAGCTGCTCGCGGGCCTCGTCAAGATCCCGCACCAGATGAACGACGTCATCTTGGGCACGAAGCAGCTCGTGGCCAACATCGCCAAGCGCTACGTCGATGCGCGCGACGTGCTGTTTCTCGGGCGCGGCCTGAGCTTTCCGATCGCGCTCGAGGGCGCGCTCAAGCTCAAGGAGATCTCCTACGTGCACGCCGAGGGCTACGCCGCGGGCGAGATGAAACACGGCCCCATCGCGCTGCTCGACTCGTCTGTGCCGGTGATCGTGATCGCGCCGAAGGATCGCTACCTCGAGAAGTCGATGAGCAACCTGCAGGAAGCCCGCGCGCGCGAGGCGAAGGTGATCGCCATCGCGACCGAGGGCGACGAGCTGGCCAATCAGGAGAGCAACGAGGTCGTGCAGATCCCGATGGTCGACGAGGAGCTGACCCCGTTTCTCACGGTGCTACCTCTGCAGCTCTACGCGTACTACGTCGCCGACATGAAGGGCACGGACGTCGATCAGCCGCGCAATCTGGCCAAGACGGTCACGGTGGAATGAGTCTGCCGCGTTCCGAAGCGCGACGCGACGCGCAGCGCATCGCCGTCGTCGTCCCCGCCTACAACGAAGGCAAGCTCATCGCCCGCACCCTGGCCGCGGTGCCTGCGTTCGTGGAGCGCGTGGTGGTGGTCGACGACGCGAGCAGCGACGACACGGCCGCGTGCGTGGTCAATTGCGGCGACCCGCGCGTCTTGCTCGTGCGACACGAGCACAACCGCGGCGTGGGTGCGGCACTCAGCACCGGCTACCGCAGGGCCTTCGAGCTCGGGGCCGAGGTGTGCGTGGTGATGGCTGGCGACGGTCAGATGGACCCTGCCGACCTACCGAACCTTCTGTCTCCGCTGCAGCGCGGCGAGGCCGCCTACGTGAAGGGCAACCGCATGTCCTACCCGGGGGTGCACCGCGACATGCCTCTCACGCGGCTGATCGGCAACTACGCGCTGTCGCTCTTCACACGCGTGGCCACTGGCCTTCCGGTACGCGACTCGCAGTGCGGCTACACCGCCCTGTCTCGCCTGGCAGCCGAGCAGCTTCCGCTCGACGAGCTGTGGCCGCGCTACGGCTATCCGAACGACCTGCTCGGCATGCTCGCCGAGCGCGGGCTTTCGGTGCGCGAGGTGGTGGTCCGGCCGGTGTACGCAGACGAGGAAAGCGGCCTGAGACTCTGGCATGCGCTGTTCATCGTGCCGTTCGTGCTCTTGCGCGTGCTGTGGCGGCGGCTGTTCTATGCCGCCCAGGCGCCCGAGCTCGGCGAGCCCGAGACGACCCTGGAGCGCTGAGCCGCGGTGCGCATCGGCCTTCTCACCACGAGCTTTCCGCGGGCAGAAGGCGACATCCCGGGCCTGTTCGTGCTCGGCTTCGCGCGCGCGCTCGCAGACCTCGGCCACACCGTGCACGTGCTCGCGCCCGAGCCACACGACCCCGCATTCGTCGAGCCACCGTCGTTTCCCTCCGTGCACGTCGAGTGGGTGCGTTATCTGCCGCGCACCCTCGAGCGCACGTTCTACGACGCGGGCGTGCTCGACAATCTGCGGCGTGATCCGCGTGCGGCCCTCGGCCTTCTCCCCTTCGTCGCAGCCCTCTACGAAAAGGCGCGAGAGCGCGTGTCCACGTGGGACGCGCTCGTCAGTCACTGGGCCCTCCCTTGTGCCCTCGTCGCGGGTCTCGTGCGCGGCGAGCGGCCACACCTCGCGGTGCTCCACTCGGCCGATGTGTACGTGCTCGAGCGCCTGCCACGCGTGCTCGGCCTTGCCGCCCAGATCGCGCGCTCGGCCGACTCGCTCGTGTTTTCGTCGCGCGACCTGAGGCGTCGCTTCCTGTCGCGCCTGGGCCCGCTCGCACGCGCGGACGTGACGCGGCGCGCGCACGTGTCCGCCATGGGCATCGCCCCGCTCTCGCCGTACCCCGAAGCCAAGGCGGCCCTGCGTCGCGAGCTCGGCCTGTCTACGCTTACTGTGCTGAGCCTG
>CAYNOM010000286.1:0-3125 GCA_964398415.1 uncultured Polyangiales bacterium
TCAGGGCTTGGAGCGGGAGGGACATGACGCGCAGGTGTAGCACGCCCCCATGGGAGTTAGCGCAGGCCGCTCGTGAGACCTGCGGCGCCAGGCGCACCCGAGCGGCCCGGGGAGAAGCCTCCGCGTCCACCGAGCCCACCCTGCCCAGCTTGGTCGATGACCAGCCCCTGCGCGGCGCTGAGGCGATAGCTCGTGGCCGGCAGCCCATCGAAGTACAGCGCATGGCTCGCGCCCCCGCAGCCGCCGCCTCCACCACCGCCTGCGCCTCCCGCACCGCCATCACCACCACGACCGCCTGCCCGCGCGCACCAGTGGGCGCTCGCACCACCAGGGCCGCCAGCGCCTCCCGCACCGCCCCCCGCGCCGATACCGCCATCGCCGCCGCGACCCCCGCTCGCCGTCACGACGCGCACCACGTCGAACGTCGGGCCCACGCCATTGGCGGGCACGCGCACCACGATGCCGAGGGATGCGCCGCCACCGCCGCCACCGCCGCCGCCTGGAGCACCGCAACCGCCACTACCGCCACCGCCGCCGCTGCCGCCCGCGTTGTCGTCGCAGGGCTGCTCGGTGCCACCAATGGCATCGAATCCCGCGCCAGCACTGCCACCCCCGCCGCCCGAGCCGTCCGTGCCCGAAGCACCCACGGCGCCCGAGCCCGCACGCGCACGGCCACGGGCATCGAGCAAAAGCCCGAACACGTCGCAGCCGAGCCCCCCGACGCCGGACACACCTGAGAGGCCATCGCTGCCGTCCTGCCCCACGCGCTGCAGCGTGGGATTGTCGTCGCAGAAATTGCAGACACGACGATTCGTCGGCGCGTTGTAGGTGGGAGCGCCGGCCACGCCCGGGCTCACCCCACGCCCATCGCTCGCCGCCGGATTTTCGACCGCGAGCCGCAGCACGGTGGCGTAGTCGCAGATGCCGTTGGTGGTGAAGTCGGTGCAGCCGGCATTGCCGCAGACCCCGCCGTTCTGACACCCTGTCTCCGCGCAGGCGCCCGCGCCGCCCGCACCGCCGCTCACGTCGCGCGCGCCGCACAGCTTGGAACCGCCTTCGCCCGGAGGCACGGTGACGCAGGCCTGGCCCGCGGGATCGCCCTCGCGGCCCGGACGACCGCCCGTCCCGTCGAGCTCGCTGAGCGAGCCTGTGCCCGGAGGCAGTCGCGCGCTCGCGTCGTCGCCGCGCACGCCATCCGCACCGCGCGCCGCGAGCACCGTGACGTGCGCCAGGCGCACCGCGTCACCGCAGCCATCGAACAGCACCGTGGTCGAGCCGGTGCCCGCGCTCTGGGCGTCCTGGCCCAAGAGCACGAGCCCGTCGACGACGGCAGGGCTCTGCACGCCTTCACAGCGCAAGACGGGCGCCCCGTTCTGACTCGAGGTGTGCTCGACGAACACGGGATACAGCTCGGGATCGCGATCGCGAAAGTCGCTGCGGTAGCCGCCGAACACGCTGACGCCCCCGACGATCGAGAAGGGCGGATAGCTGCCCTGGGCGACGAGGACGGCCTTGCTCTGGCTCCTGGCACGGGCGATCGCGGCGTCGATGGTGCGCATGGGCGCCACGAGGTTGCCGGCCGCTGCGTCGCTGCCCGCGTTGGTCACGTGCACGAAGCGGTCGTCGTCATCGATCTTGCCGTCGCAGTCGGAATCGCCCCCGACCACCACCGGCGCACGAATGCCGTCGTAGAGCTGGCACTCGCAGCCGTTGCCACGGATGCCGTCGACGTCGACAAACCCATCTTCACAGCCGATCTCGCAGCTCGCGCCCGCCCCGCTGGGCACGCACTCTGCCTGATAGTTTTCGCCGGGCGGCACGCACGACACGCCACACGCTCCGCAATGCAGGCGAGCCACGTAGCGTCCGAGCTCGTCCACGAACTCCTCGTCGACGCGACCGTCGCAGTCGTCGTCCACGCCGTTGCAGGTTTCCTGGGCGGTGATCTCGCAGCTCGACAGGCCACGCGGCGTACACACTTGCACCCCAGCACAGGCGAGATCGACGGCGTCGCCGCGCGCGAGGCAGCCGACCTCGAAGGTCGCGTCGACATCGTCGCAGGCGCACAGACGCGCCGTGGGCAGGCACAGACCCTCCTGTGCATCACACACGAACGGCCCGGGACACGCCTGCCCTTCGACGCAAGAGGTAGCGCAGCGACGCTCGCGCGCGCCCTCGAAGTCGACGTCGATGCAGCGTGAGCCGGGCGCACGCGCATCGCAGTCGCGGTCGGTCTGGCAGGGCAGACATTGGACATTCTCATCGGGAGCACAGGCGCCATCGCCGGCCTGATGAAAGCCGGGCGCGCAGGCCTCGAGCTTGCACACCGCCACCTCGCGCTCGATCACGCAGGTGGTACGCGCAGCGCTCTCGAACACGGTCGAGCAGTCGAGGCCGCAGCGGCCGCAATGACGCTCGCCGTCGTAGCGTCCCTTGGCATCGAGGTAATCCTCGTCGATCGCGCCGTCGCAATCGTCGTCGCGCCCGTTGCAGCTCTCGAGTCTGTCGCAGAGTCGAGAATCGGGACAAGCCGCGAGCCCCAGCGCGACGAGCGCGAAGATCCACGGCACCCAAGCCCTATTGCACGCCGGCTTGCACGACGACATCGATGGCCTCCCCACGCGCTCCCGCGCCCCCAACACGCGCTCCACCGCCGCCTGGACCGCCGAGCCCACCCGCAGAGAGCTCGAAATCGTTCGCCGCCCGGAAGGCTCCGAGCGACGCCGGGGCCGACCCCGCAATCCAGATGCCCACGGAAGAGCCACCGCAGCCGCCGCCTCCCCCGCCGCCCGCACCGCCGTTGCCCCCGCGCCCACCGCGGGCTCCCGGCGAGGTGCCCGCCAAGGTTGGCGTGGTGCGCTGACTCGGCGCGAGCTGCCCGCCAAAGCCACCGGCGCCACCCTGTCCGCCGGCGCCGCCCGCACCCCCACGTCCACCACGCCCACCCGCCGCGGGCAAGAACGTCACGTCCTCGATGGTGAAGGACTCAGGGGCGAGCAGAAACAGCGCAATCGAAGGCGCGCCGCTCGTGCCGGCCGTGCCGCCACCGCCGCCGCCGCCGCCCGCACCCCCCCCCCCCCCCCCCCCACCCCAGCCGGGCGCCGGTGGGGGCAAAGCCCCCAAGG
>CAYNOM010000286.1:3135-3897 GCA_964398415.1 uncultured Polyangiales bacterium
GCCAGCACCCCCGCCGCCACCCCCGCCACCCAGGCCGTCCGCGTAGGGGCAAATGCCCGCGATGAAGCCCATCTCGACCCCACCGCCGGCTCCGCCTCCGCCACCGCCCGCGCCGGGCGCCCCGTCACCGCCCGCAGAGCCGCGCCCCCCCGACCACAGCCCCCCGAGGAAGTTGCCGCGCGGGTTTGCGCAGGCGCCGCCGGCACGCCCTGCATCGCCGTCCCTGCCGTTGCCACCCACGGCAGCCCCGGTGAAGTCGCTCGGCACCATGAAGTCGGCCAGGCCGCAGCACACGTCCGTCGGGCAGCTCTGGGTGATCGGTCCCTCGGCGTCCTGTCCGCCACGACCTCCCGCACCACCGCTGCCGACCGCGGTGGAGCCCGCTTCGCCCGAAGGCTGCGCCGTGGCCGAGCTGCCCTCGGGACAGCGCGCCGTGCCGCCCGCACCGCCGCGCACGTCGATGCCGTTGCAGCGATTCTGGCCGCCCGCGCCGCCAGCAACGCGATTCTGCGGACGCTCCACGCATTGATTTTGGCCGTTTTCGAGCGCGCCACGCGGCGCCGCGCCCTGCCCCGCCTGGCTGCTCGGCCCACTGCCTGCGCTCGCGTCTCCGCCGTCCTGACCCTGTCCCGGCACGCCCGCGTAAATGCGCAAACCGCGCAGGGTGAGGTTGCGCTTCGGGCGCTCCAGGTACGCGCCGAAGGTGGCCTGCTCGTCCGCCGTGGCATCGAAGCCGCGAAGCGAGAGCCAGGCGACCTCGGT
>CAYNOM010000286.1:3907-7728 GCA_964398415.1 uncultured Polyangiales bacterium
GGGCATGACGCCCACGTCGACTGCGAACAGAACTGCGCCGCCGGGGGCGTCTGCGCCGAAGGGCGCGCGCACCTCCACGAGGAAGGCGTCCGGATCGAGGGCGCGAAAATCGCGTCGATAGCCGCCGTACACGCGCACGCCGTCGGGCAGCTCGAGCGTCTCGGTGTAGCTGCCCGAAGCGACGAACACGTTGGGGCGCGGCGCACCTGTCGAGAGCGACTCTCGCGCGCGCCTCAGCGCCTCCGCGAGCGTGCGCAGGGGACGTGTGGGCGAACCCGGAAACGAGTCATCGCCATCCGCCGCCACGTAGAAGCTCTCGACCACCACCCCGTCGGCGCCATCGCAGTTGAGGTCGAGCAACTCGCCCGCGGCGCCCACGGGCCCCGGCTGATCGCGCACGCTCGTGACGACGCACTCGCAGCCCGAGCCGATGTCGAGATCTCCATCGAGCGCATCGCCTGGCTGAATCCCGTCGCGCGCATCGGGGCAGGAGAGCACGCAGCGCGGCGCGAAAGGGTCGCCACCACACACGAGCTCGAGCTCGGTGCCCGTGTCCTCGCGACAGCTCGTGCCACACTGACCGCAGTGGTCGTCGCTGAGCGAGTAGACGCCGCGCTCGTCGACAAACCCCTCGTCGACCTGGCCGTCGCAATCGTTGTCGCGTTCGTCGCAGATCTCGTCGCCCACGCTGCACGAAGAGAGCGCCCCATCCTCGCACGAGGCGCGCCCCACGCACAGGGGCTCTCCCGGAATCACGACTGTCTCGTCTGGGACGCAGGCGAGCTCGAAGCTCTGGCCCTCGAAGCACGAGCAGCTTCCCCCGAGTGGCAAGCACGAGCCGCTCTCGCGATCACAAACATAGCCCAGCGCACAGCCGAGCTCGCAGGGCACGCTGCACCGCGACTCGCCGCCGATGCGCTCGCAGCGTGCATCGCGCAACAAGCCGCAATCGGTGTCTTCGGCGCAAGGCAGACACAGATGGGTGTCGCGCGGCGCACAGCCACCAGCGCGGGTGGGGCCGAGCCCCTCGGCGCAGCGCGTGGCGATGCAGGCCGGTGCCCCGGCGATGACGCCACACTGCGCCTCGAGCACTTCGTCGCCCCGCGCCACGCAACGCAGACCGCAGCGGCCACAATGGGCATCGGCCACGTAGCGCCCCAGCTCGTCGCGAAACCCTTCGTCGACCTTGCTGTCGGCGTCGTCGTCAAACCCGTTGCACAACTCGTCGGCGATCGGAGATGCGGGGCCCGAGTCGAGGCTGCGCGTCACGTCACTGCGCGAGCCGCAGGCGCACAGCGCACAGGCGCACAACAAGCCCAGCAGGAGCCAAAAGCGCATGCGAAACTAGGTACCACGAGCGCGCAAAGACGGCTCGGTTCTTGTGCAAACGTCAGCTCCCAGGCGCGAGCTGGCCCGGTCACAGGGCGTCGAGCAGCTCGCTCAGCTCGCTCAGGGCGTGGTCGTTGCCTGCGCGCTTGGCGGCGGCGATGCCGTGCTCGGCATGGGCGCGAGCCTCCTGGATACGGCCGAGGCCCTTGGCCTGCTGCGCCGCCATCAGGTAGCTCGGCACGTAGTCGGCAAAGCGCGCGATCACGTCTTCGAAGGCGAGCAGCGCCTCGGCGTCGCGTCCGAGCGAACGCAGCTCCATGGCGCGACCATAGTGATGGAAGGGGTCCTTGGAGCCTTCCGCGATCAGCTTGTCGAACAACTCGAGACGCTTGCTCATGCGCCCTGTTCTCGCACGACCCCGAGGTAGGGCAAGTTGCGATGGCGCTCGGCCCAATCGAGCCCGTAGCCCACGACGAATACGTCTTCGATGGTGAAGCCGAGGTAGTCGATGGTCGCCGGCACACGCGCGCGGGCAGGCTTGTGCAGGAGGGCGCACAAGCGGATCGAGCGGGGCCTGCGCGTGGCCAGGTTACTGCGGAGGTAGTCCATGGTCAGCCCGGTATCGACGATGTCCTCCACGATCAGCACGTCCTTGCCCTCGATGGGGTGGGTGAGATCGCTCGTGATCTGCACCGCGCCGCTCGTGCTCTGCGCATCGCCATAGCTCTTCAGGCCCAGAAACTCGATGGACAGGGGCAGCTCGATGGCGCGCGCCAGATCCGCGGCAAACACGAAGCTGCCCTTGAGCACCGCCACGAGGAGCAGCGACTTGTCTGCGTAGTCGCGCGAGATCTCTGCCCCGAGCTCTTTCACCCGGGCGGCGATGCGCTCGCCCGAGATCAAACAGTCGACGTCGACAGCGTGCTTCATCGCCCTTCCTCCGCGGGCGATTCTGCACGGCTCGGCCCTAGGGCGCCACGCGCCGCGTGAGATCTTTGGCCGCGTCGAAGCCGAGGCGCATCGCCCGCGGAAAGCCGTCGAGCGTCACGCCCACGAGCAACACGAGCAAGGCGAGCGCAAGGGCCCGCCTCGAGGGCGCCCGAGACACAGGCAGCGTCGCGCCCGAAAGGCCCCGCGCCACCCAGGCGAGCGCGAGATCGACGAGCCACAGCGCCGTGAGCAACGGCAGCGCCAGACTGACGCTGAACGCGAAAGCCGAAGCGAGCAGGCCTGCGATGCCGAGAGAAAGGGGCCACGCAGCCACGCCCCCGGCACCGATCGGCGCGAGCACGAGCGTCTCGGCGAGCACCATCAGCAGCGCACGATGGCCGCCGAGCAGCACGAACAGATCGAGCACGGCAAGGGCGTAGAGCAGGCTCAAGGGCCCGGGCCGGTCTGCGGACTGCAGCGCGGCCTGCTCAGACAGTCGCCCCGTCCAGCGCAGGGCTTCGAAGGGCAAGGCCACGGCCAGCGCGAACGTGAGCCCGATACAGGCCTCGCGCAGCCAGACCGCGGGCTCCGACAGGCCCTCGGGCGCACGCGTCAGCGTGCCTTGCAGCGCAAGCGCGAGTGAGAGCGAAAGCCCGAGCGAAACGGGCCTCGGCACCACCTGCGCGCCGAGCGGCGGCACGAACGCGAGCGGCAGCGTGCGCAGCGTGCACAAAAGCAGCGTGGCGGCGTCGAGGCCCATCGCCTCAGGGCACGCGCCCAGGCATGGACTGCCACAACGTAGTCGTGAAGCTCATGAGCTGCGACCCCATCCAGCCGGCGCTCAGCGACAGGGCAAACAGCCCGACCACGAGGCGCGCGATCGCGTTCACGGCGGGCTCGGTGATCTGGGTGGCCGCCTGCAAAAGACCGATGCCGAGGGCCACGACCAAGGCGACAGAGAGCAGCGGTAGGGACGAAAGCAGCGCCAAATGCAGCGCATCGAACAGCGAGGACGTGAACGCAGGCACCGCCTCAGGCTAGTACACGAGGCGGCGGATGCGACCCGGCTCACGCGTACCGAACGCGCAAAAGGTCGCGATTGTTGAAACGATGCGGGTATGCTTCTAGCCAAGACTCGCGGGGGCAGCCCTTGGCGGACGAGAAGCGACCAGAGACCGAGCAAGACGACGACTCGCAGATGCACGCCGCGGACGAGCCGACGGCCGTGTGGGACGCCAATACGCTACGCGACGCTGGGCTCGGCGATTTGTTGCGACGGCCCGAGTCGGAGCCGCCCCCGGCCCAGACGAGCCCCAAGAAATTCGGCAACCAGGATCCGAGCATCGTCGTCGACGCTGCGGCGGCGGGTGCCAAGGCTGAGGTCGTGCGCCGCGCCGCAAGGCGACGCTCGAACAGTGGCGAGCTCGGTTGGGCGGCCACCGTGGGCCTGGCTGCGGGCCTGGGTGCCGCCGTCTATCTGCTGATTCGTTTTCTGCGCTGAGAACCGGCTCAAGAGCTGTCGAAAAATCGGCTCAGAGCCAGCGCGCCCGGAGGCCCAAACC
>CAYNOM010000287.1:0-7725 GCA_964398415.1 uncultured Polyangiales bacterium
AGGTCGCGTCGCGGCAGGCACGCACCCCGGCATGAATCTCATCTGGGCGCTGCTCGACTACAAGCGCGAGCTCGAGGCCGAGCTCGCCCATCGGCTGAAGCTCGAGGGCCCCTTCGACCCGCGTGAAGCGGTGCGGCGGGCCCAGCACCATGGGCTCGATCGCAAGGCCGGCGCCGAGCTCGATGATCTGCTCAAGCAGCTCGCGGGCCTTTCGCAGGCTGTCGAGACCGACAACGCGCCATCGCAGATCGGCGTGAGCGACCTTTCAAACGTGGTACGCAAGGGCGAGGCGCTCCTCATGCGCCTGGAGACCAACGGCGGATGAAGGAACGTACGATCGACGAGCACGCGCTCGCACTCGCAGCCCAGCGAGCCGCAAGTGTCGTCCAAGAAGTGCAGCGCACGTACGTGGGCCGACGCGAGATCGCGGAGCTACTCCTGATCTGTCTACTCGCGCGCGGTCACGTGTTGCTCGAGGGCGTGCCCGGCGTGGCGAAGACCACGCTGGTGAAGGCGTTCGCGGGCACCCTCGGCTGCCAATTCCGCCGCATTCAGTTCACGCCCGACCTCCTGCCTGCCGACATCACGGGCACCTACGTGCTGTCGCCGCGTTCCGGCGAGTTTCAGCTGCGCGAGGGCCCGCTGTTCGCCAACATCGTGCTCGGCGACGAGATCAACCGTGCGCCGGCGAAGACGCAGAGCGCGTTGCTCGAGGCGATGCAGGAACAGCAGGTCACGATCGAGGCGACACGCGACCCCTGCCTCAGCCCTTCATCGTGCTCGCCACGCAAAACCCGGTCGAGCAGGCGGGCACCTACCCGCTCCCCGAGGCGCAGATCGATCGCTTCTTGATGCGGCTTCTGATCGGCTACCCCGATCCGAAGGACGAGCTCGCCGTGTTGCGCCGGCACATGGACCCGGTGCAGCCCGTGCAGCGGGTGCTCGAGCCGCGCGAGATCCTCGCACTGCAGGAGCTGGTGCACGGCGTGCACGTCGAGAACGAGCTGCTTGAGTACATCGTGCGCCTCTCGCAATTCACACGTCAGCATACGCGCGTCTATCTCGGCGCATCACCGCGTGCCTCGCTCGCGCTCGTGCAAGCGTCGCGCGCACGCGCGCTGATGTCGGGACGAGCCTTCGTGATCCCAGACGACATCAAGCTACTCGCCGTGCCCGTGCTCGCCCATCGCTTGGTGTTGACGCCGGAGGCCGAGATGGAAGGAGTGGCGCGCGAGTCGGTCGTGCAGAACGCGCTCGAACAGGTACCCCACCGCTGGGAAGCCGTGCGCTGATGCTGCCCATCCCCACACAGCGCGCGCTCGCAGTGCTCGCCGGGGTGGTGGGCATGTGGCTCGTCGGCCTGCTCGCGCGTTCGTGGGCGGCGACGCTGCTCGGCTCGGCCATGGCCATGCTGCTCGTGGCCGCCCTCGCCATGACGGTCCCGCTCGGACGCCGAGTGCGGGCGCAGCGGCTCGAGTTCGCCTGGTGGCTGGGTCATGCGAACGGGCCCGTCAGCGGCGCGGTCGTGCCGGGCGTGCCCTTTCAGATCCGCTGCTACGTGCGCCACCGCGGCACGACTCCGATCGCGCTTACAGACATGGAGCCCATCGTTCCGGGCGCCACGGTGGTGGTGGATCGCCATCCTTCCGCGCTCGAGGTGGCGCCGCGCGCTCGCAACGAGTTCGCGTTCTCGCTGATGGCGAAGTCGGCGGGGCGCGTGGTGCTGCACGGGCTCGCGGTGAGCCTACGCGGACCGCTCGGCCTGTTCGACGTGCCGCTGTACTTCCCGAACGCATTGGCCGTGAAGGTGCTGCCTCGCAGTGTGGCGCTGCGCTCGAGCCCGGCGCCCTCGATGGCGGGCTTGCCTCTCGACCGCGCAGGACGCCATCGCATGCGGCGGCGCGGCGGCGGTACCGAGCTGCATGAGCTGCGCGAGTATCAGCCGGGCGATCCGTTCAAGTCGATCGCGTGGAAGGCCAGTGCCAAGGCGGGACAGCTGCGCGTGCGCGAGGTCGATCAGGAAGTGCAGCAGACGCTGATGCTCGCGATCGACGTGGGCGGCTCGATGCGCGGAGGCGCGCCGGGTGAACGCAAGCTCGACTTCGCCCTCGAGCTGTCTGCGGCCCAGGCGCGGGCCTGGCTCGAGCGTGGCGATCGGGTGGGCCTTCTGATCGTCGATGGCCGCGTGCTCTCGCAAGTGGAGCCCGGCGAGGGCCCGGCCCACTTGATTCGCATCTACGACGCCCTGCTCGCGGCCACCGAGGTGGTGGACGCCGACCTGACGACGCTCGACGATCGGGAGGTGGTCGAGCTCGTGGCGCGCTATGTGCGCCATCAAGATGGGCTCGATTTCTCCGTGGGGCGCGACGGACGCTGGGACGTGCAAGGACTCGCAGCACACGTACGAAAGCTGCTGCCGCAGCGCGGCCAGGACATGCCCCAAGCGCAAACGGGAGCCGGGGCGGAGCTGCGCCGCTTCTGTCGCGAACGCGGGATCGCCCTGCCCCACCGCGTGACGCCCTTCGGCGGCGACAAGGCCAAGGGCCTTGCTGAAGCCTTGCGCCGCGCCGCGGGCCACGTGCGGGCGCCGCGCGCGATCCTGCTGGTCACCGACCTGGATGGCGTCGTCGACTACGATCTAATCACCGCGACCACGAGGCTGCTGCACCGGCGGGGTCATTCGATGAGCGTGGCGATGCCCGATGCGCGCGCCATCGCGAGCGCGCCGAGCGACACCAGCATCGAAGCCGACCTGAGCGTCGTCTACGGGCGCGCCGAGGAGCGCAGGCTGCGCGAGGCGCGCCAGATGCTCGGTCGCATGGGAGTGCCCGTATCCTCGGTGGGGCCCGGGCACGTGGGCTTTGCGCGCAGCAAACGTTCCAAGGCCACGAGGGTGGCGTGAGCGAAGTTCCTCCCTGGGAAGACCCCCGGCGCGTGCTCGGTCGCCATGGTCTCGCTCCGAAGCGTGGTTTCTCGCAGAACTTTCTCGTGTCGAAGAGCGCCGTCGAGCGCATCGTCGAAGCCCTCGCGCCCGGACCAGACGAACCGGTGGTGGAGCTCGGTCCGGGCCTGGGCACCCTCACTGCCGCGCTGCTGCGCGCGGGGGCACGTGTGATCGCCATCGACGCCGACCACGACATGCTGTCGGTGCTGAAGATGGAGTTAGGGCACGTGTCGCGACTCGACGCGCGCCATGGTGACGCCGCCCAGGTGAACCTCACGGAGCTCGCGGGCGGCGGACGCATCGCGGTGGCCGGCAACCTGCCCTACGCCGTCACCGGCGGCATCTTTCGCCGCCTGGTCGAGCAGCGCGCACACGTCGACCGCGCGGTGCTGATGGTGCAGCGCGAGGTGCGAGATCGCCTCCTCGCCAACCCGGGCACGAAGGAATGGGGCGCGCTCAGCGTCTTCATTCGCGGCGTGTTCGACGTGAAGCCGGTGTGCATCGTGCCGGCGGGGGCGTTCTTTCCGGCCCCGCGCGTCGACAGCGCCGTGGTGAAGCTCATCCCGAATGCTGCCCCCTTCGAGGTCCAACGACCCAGCTTCGAGGGCGTGGTACGCGCCTGCTTCGAGGCGCGCCGAAAGACGCTGCGCAACGCGCTACAGCGTGCGCATCCGAAGGACGCCGTCGAGGCGGCGCTCGACCATACGAGCATCGACGGGCAGCGGCGCGGCGAAACGCTCAGCTTGGCCGAGCTCGACTCGCTCGCTCGCGCCTTCGAGCACGTGCGAGCCTGAGAAGAGCCGGCCTCCCCGCGCGCCTACTCTGTCTTTTCGTCCGCCTTCTCGGGTGCTGGCGCCGGGGTCTCCTCGGCCTTGATCGGCTCGCGCTTCTCGGTGAGATTGAACTCGACGCGGCGATTCTCGGCCCGACCCTCCTCGGTGTCATTCGTCGCGATGGGCTTCGACTCGCCGAAGCCTTTCGCTTCGAGGCGCTCGCGGGGCACGCCCTTTTCAACGAGGTAGCTCACCACCGACTCAGCGCGCTTCTGTGACAGTTTCTTGTTCCTTCGGTCGTTGCCGCGGGAGTCGGTGTGGCCCTCCACGCGCACCGTGCCGACCTCGGGATGCGCCGTGATCACCTCGGCGACGTTGTCGAGGAGCTCGAACGACTCTGGCAAGATCTCGGCTTTGTTCGTCGCAAAGAAGACCTTTTGCAGGATCTCGATGCGGGACTCGGTGAGCACCGCCAGCTTCTTCTTGCAGCCCTTGTTGTCGACGGGCCCCGGCTCGTCCGGGCACTCGTCGAGGCGATCGACCACCGTATCGCCGTCCCTGTCGCGATCGGGGCAGCCCTTGTTCTCGACGATGCCCGCCTCGCTGGGACAGGCGTCGTCTGCATCGAGCACGCCGTCCTGATCGTTGTCGGGATCCGGCACACCGTCGTCATCCTCGAAGCCATCTGGGTCCTCGGGATCGTTTGGCGCGCCGTCGTTCACGTCGAGCACGCCATCTTGATCGTTGTCGGGATCGGGACAGCCATTTTCGTCTTCGAACCCGTCGAAGTCTTCCGGCTCCGCCGGGCAGCCATCCTTCGGATCGACGTAGCCATCGCCGTCGCTGTCCTTCGGCGGAGGCTCGACGCACTCGACGGGCTCAGGCGCATAGCCCGCCATCAGCACGCCTCGCACGAGGGGCGTGCCGTAGCCCGGTTGAAGTCCAGTGCTGGCCGCGGCACCGATGACAAAACCGTTGCAACCCCAATTCTTGGCGCCCACGAGTAACTCGATGGGTGAGCTGTCTTTGTCGCCAAAGTCCTGCACGGTGCTCGCGCCCCACGCTTCGCCGTAAACGCGCAGGTGCGAAACGACCCGCGCGTGCACGCCCACGCCGTAGGTCAGCTCGTCGTTGATGCGCGTGTTGCCGATGGCTTGGCCTTGCCGAATGCGCATGCCGAGATTGCCCGTGATGCGCAGTCGACCCGGCCGGAGCTCGGCCACAAGCTCCGGGAGCGCGGTGATCGATCCGTCGCCAGAATAGGCCTGAGTGTCGTCCGTGGCGTTGGCCACCGGGAAGGTCATGGCGGCTTGGCCCGCGAGTGAGAAGAAGGCGTCGTCGTCGCCCAGAAATCGCAGCCTGACGCCCAGATTGGGATCTCCGGGGCCGAACCCATCGCCTTCGGGATAGGAGCGAAACGCCTCTCCCTCCATCACGAAGTGCACAGGCATGGCCGCGAACACCACGATGCGGTTCAACAGGCCGTAGGCGATGCCCACCTGGCCCGTGAACATGTGACGAACCGGCACCTCGGATTCGGTGTTGCCGTTGATGTCGACGTACGAAACGGGCTTGTAGGCGTAGTCGAGGTGGAGCTGGGCGCTGAAGTTGCCGTCACCGAGATCGTTGGGACGCGAGATCACGAAGCCGTCGTTGGCACGCTCGGCGGGGCGATACTGCTGCGCTGGAGATTGGGCCGCAGCACGCGTCGACAGCCCCAAGGCGCACGACAAGACCAACAACGCGCGCAGTGCGGTGCGTGAGCGTCTCACGAACGAAAGCGCAAGGAGCGCGAGCATGCCGAGGAGCACACCCTGTCCCTCGCCCGGCGCGGGTCCGAAAGCACTGCACAGGATGCTGGTGCCACGCACCGAGCCCTCGTCGAAGTCGGGGTCGAGATAATCGGGGATTCCGTCGCCGTCTTCGTCCTCGGTCTTGCTCTCATCCTTGGTGAGGATGCCGTCGCCGTCGTCGTCGTCGTCGAGGTAGTCGGGCACGCCGTCGCCGTCCTCGTCCGCCGTGGCCCCCTCATCGGCGGTGGCCAGGCCGTCGCCGTCATCGTCGATGTCGAGGTAGTCGGGATCGCCATCGCCGTCGGTGTCCCCACGCCCCACCTCGTCCGCGGTGGGCACGCCGTCGCCATCGTCGTCCGGATCGAGATAGTCGGGCACGCCGTCGCCGTCGGTGTCGCCGCGAAGACGCTCGTCCTTGGTCGGCACGCCGTCGCCGTCGTCGTCGTCATCCAGATAGTCGGGCACACCGTTGCCATCACTGTCACCCAACGCCAGCTCCTCTGACGTGGGGATGCCGTCACCGTCGTCGTCCGGATCCTGGATATCCGGAGTGCCGTCGCCATCGGTGTCGCGACAGGGCTGCGCGCTGCACTCCTCTTCATCGGCGATGCCGTCCCCATCCGAGTCGGGAGGGATCACGTCCTCGTCGAGGTAGTCGGGAATGCCGTCGCCATCGCGGTCGAGGTCGCGCTCGGCCGAGTCCTTGACCCCGTCGCCGTCCGAGTCGTCGTCGAGGTAGGCCGGCTTGCCATCGCCGTCCACGTCGCCGCCGAGAGCCTGCTCCGACGCGACCTCGATCGCGGTCGGGATGCCGTCGCCGTCGTCGTCGTCGTCGAGATAATCGGGCCTTCCATCGCCATCCGTGTCTCGGGCATCGGCGGGATTGCCATCCGCGTTCGGATCTGGCGCTTCGTCCTTCGTGAGAATGCCGTCGCCGTCGTCGTCCGGATCCAAGAAGTCCGGTGTGCCGTCGCCATCCGTGTCGCGCGGAGGCGTGGCCGGATTTGCGTCGCCGGCCTCGATGGCGTCGGGAATGCCATCATTGTCGGAGTCGAGGTCCAAGCGATTCGGAAGGTCGTCCGAGTCGGCGTTCAGGTTGCCGACGTCTTCATCGACGTCGAGGATCGTGTCGTTGTCGTCGTCGGGATCGCACGCGTCACCCAGACCATCGCCGTCCGAGTCCACCTGAACGGCATCTGGAACGAGCGGGCAGAGGTCGGACGCGTCGGGCACGCCGTCGTTGTCGTCATCGTCGTCGCAGGCGTCGCCGCCGTCTGCGGCGTTGTCCGCGTTCGCCTGATCCGGATTCCAGGTCAGCGGGCAGTTGTCGGCCGTATCGGCCACACCGTCATTGTCGTCGTCCTCGTCGCACGCGTCGCCACCGTCGTTCTGGCCGTCGGTATTGAGCTGGTCGAGGTTGGCGACGTTGGGACAGTTGTCGACATCGTCGGGCACCCCATCCCCGTCCGCATCGGCCAGCGCTTCCATGTAGTCGGGTCGCCCGTCACGATCGGTGTCCGTGCAAGGCCACCCGCTCGTGCACTCGACGCTGTCGGATTGCTCGTCCGAGTCGGAGTCGCCGGGCCCAGGCCCCGCATCGTCCGCATCGAAAGCATCGGGGATGCCGTCGCCGTCGGTGTCGAGGGTCGCGTCCCGCACGTCGAGCGCCGGAAACCCGTGGCTTGCGTCGTCGGCGTCGACCACGTCCATCAAGCCGTCGGAGTCGGCGTCGGTGGTGTCGTCGAGGCGACCGTCGTCGTCTGCGTCGTCCGCGTCGAGGCCCACTTCGTCGACATCGAGCTTGGTGTCGCCATCGCTGTCGAGGTCGCGCACGTCTGGCGTGCCGTCGCCATCCGTGTCGAGCAACACGTAGTTCGTCACGCCCGAGTCGACCGTCGTCTCGAGCACGTCCGCGAGGCCGTTCGTGCCCACCGCTCCATCCACGAGGCCATCATCGTCGGCGTCCTCGTCGATGAGACCCGCCTCGACCACATCGGCGATGCCGTCGTTGTCGGCATCGAGGTCGAGATGATTGGGCACCCCATCACCATCGTCGTCGAACAACTGCGCCAGGGTGTCGCAGACGCCGTCCGCCGGCGCGAGGTCATCACACGCGTTTGCGGCGCCATCGCCCCGGTTCGTGGCATCGATGTAGTTGAAGATGCCGTCCGTATCGGCGTCGGCGTTGGGATCGATCCCAAGCGCGTTCTCCTCC
>CAYNOM010000288.1:0-7705 GCA_964398415.1 uncultured Polyangiales bacterium
GCTGCGCGAGCTGTTCAAGGACGAGGTGCGCGAGGTCGGTGCCACGCTCGGCATGCCGCGGCACGTGCTGTGGCGCCAGCCCTTCCCAGGGCCAGGCCTCGCCATCCGTTGCCTCGGTGAGGTCACGGAGGAGAAGCTGCGAATCCTGCGTGAAGCAGACGCGGTGCTCGACCACGAGGTGCGTGAGGCGGGCCTGTACGAGAGCCTTTGGCAGAGCTTCTGCGTGCTGCTTCCCGTGCGCTCGGTGGGTGTGATGGGCGACGCGCGAACCTACGACTACACCATCGCCGTACGCGCCGTCGAGTCGCGCGATGCCATGACCGCCGACTGGGCCAGGCTGCCCTACGAGCTGCTCGCACGGGTCTCGAGCCGCATCATCAACGAGGTCGAGGGCGTCAATCGCGTCGTTTACGACATCTCGTCGAAGCCACCGGCCACCATCGAGTGGGAGTGATGGCGCGCGCGCTCGCTCTCGCGCTGTGTGTATATTTGTCGTCTTGCGCCAGTGCGCAGCATCCCAAGCGCGAGCAGGCGGCAGAGCTGCGCGTGGTGGCGGTGCCCGAGGGTGCGCTGGTCGAGGTCAACGAGCGCAGGGTGGGGTCGGCCCGCGTGCTCTCGCAGCGTCCCGTGCGCCTCAAGCCAGGCAAAAAGCGCATCACCATCACTGCGCCCGGCTACTTCCCGCACGATCTCGAGGTCGAGCTGCGGCCGGGGGAGACGAAGATCGACATCAAGCTGCGCCCGGTGCCGAAGTAGCCGGCACGGCCTTGCCGGTGAGTCGCGCAACGAGCGACCTCAGCCACGTGAGGTCGTCGCGGTTTGCGTGCATCAGCCAGCCCGCGATCATGATCCACTCGAACAAGTACAGGTTCATCATGTACTCGATGCCGAGGTGGAGCAGCAGGATCGCCACGAGCGCCGCACGTCGCGTCTCCTTGAACCAGATCAGCATCGGCGCACCCACCTCGATCCAGAGCGAGGCCCAGGTCATGGCGCGCGACAGAAACAGCGAGTTTCGGACGAAGTCGGGCACGTAGTAGTGAAACGCGAAGTCGTCCAGGTGCAGCACGTAGTACATCGCCGTGCCGCCCCACCACATGCCGCCTGCGAGCTTCTCGACGCCCGCCGACCACAGCACGATGCACATCTGGATCTGCACCATGCGCAGGGCCCAGCCATCGCGCACCGGCAGCACGATCTTGCCGCGCTTCTTCCTGAGCCACGCGTCCAGCGACCATACGTCGGAGGCTGCGGGCAGGAAGATCAGAAAGAACGCGAGCAATCGAAAGACGATGTCCTCACCGTCGATGATGATGCCGTTTCGGTGGTTGAAGGTCACGAGCCACACGAAGACGCAAACGGCTTGAAAGCGTGAGAACAGGCCCAGCGTGAGCAAGAGCGCCTGCCCGACGAGCAGGCCCCAGCAGGTCCAGAGCACCGCGTCCGTGTGCGGCAGAAAGTCGAACAGCGTCCAGGTGTGGGTATCGATGACGTACTTGCTCGCCTTGTAGGGCAGAAAGCCGTGCTCGCTCCACCACATCTCCACGAACGGCACGGTGGCCACGTAGTTGATGACGACGAGTGCGCCGACCGCGATGCGGAGGACGGCCGCCTTGTACGGATCGGGCGCCTCATGCAGCCAGGCGTCGAGGCGACGCAGGACACGAACCAGGCTTGGAAGCTCAGACTCGACGACACTCACTTGAGCACCTTGCTGTAGAAGGAGTGGGTCTTCTCGAACGAGTCACGGGGCGGCACGGCGCTGCCGTACTCGGCCATGACCGCGTCGATCTCGCTTGGGGGCGGCACGTCCCACCAGTGGCGGATCAGCTCGACCTTCTGTGGCTTCACGTCGGGGGAGGGCCGAGGTGCCAGGCTCGCGGCGTATGCGGTCACGTAGGGCCAGATGGCCTTACGCTTGTCGAGCCTGAAGGCGTCCCAGAACTTCGGATGACGGCCCTGGATGAACTTCTCGAACAAGCTGCGCTTCTGCCAGTCGGGCGTGGTCCAACGAAAGACGCTGCCGTCGCTGAGGGTGACCTTGGCCTCGACCCACGTGTTCATGTGATCGGGGTCGGGCGCGAACAGCTTCCAGTTGCCCTGCCACAAGCCCAAGCTGTCGACCACGGGGTCGAGGAAGTTTTTCACGCGCCGGTGCCCCTCGTGGGTGCAGGGCAACCCATCGATCAGGAGCAGCGACAACAGCGCCGCGATGAAGAGATTGTGAAGCCACCGCAGGGGGCGACTTGGAGTCGCGGGTGTGCCCGTTTGTGCCAGCTCAGCGCCCATCAGAGCGCTACGTACGCACACTACGTGCCAATGGCCAGAAAAAAACCACGCTACTCGCTTCGCACCAGGCGCTCCTCGGGAATACCGGCTCTCATCGCCGAAAAGCAGCGCTCGACCGCCTCGGCGTCGCGGCCATCGATCGTGAGCTTTGTGCGGTAGTCGGCTCCTGGGCCCCAGAACAGATAGCTGCCGATGTTGACGTCGGTGTGGGTGGCAGACAGCTCGTCGAGCAAGGGCGCAAGGCTTGCCTCGTCGAGATCGACGTACACCGCATGCGAGAAGAAGCGACCGCTGTGCTTGAGCTCCTCGCGCATCACGCCGAACTTCAACCTGAAGATCTGGGGCACGCCGGGGAACACGTACACGTTGCCCATCACCACGGTCGGCCAGCGTACCTCGTCGTTCCTCACCAGGCGTGCGCCCTCGGGCACGTCCGCCATGCGCAGGTGCATGTCGTTGAGGTGGTCGCCGTGATAGCCGCGCAACAGCGCTTCGTACTCGGGCGCGCGCACGAGCGGCACCTCGAACGCGGCGGCCAGGGCTTTCATCGTGACGTCGTCGTGGGTGGGGCCGACACCGCCGCTCGTGATCACGACATCGTGGGTGCTGCGCAGCTCGTTGACGTCGCGCACGATGATCGGGATCTCGTCGGGACACACGATGATGCGGCGCAGCTCGACCCCGAGGGCGAAGAGCTCCTTGGCCATCACGAGCACGTTCTGCTCGGAGACCTTGCCGGTCAGGATTTCGTTGCCGATGATCAGCGCGGCAGCGGTCAGGCCCATGGCCGCATGATACGGGGGGCCAAGGCGCTCGTCGATGGGCGCAAGCGGTCCTTGGTCGCGTCAGGTCGCCGTCTGCAGCGCCTTCTTGAAGGCTTCCTTGTCGTCGGCCTTCTCGAGGGCAGCAGCAAAGCTTACCGTACCGCTGCGCACGTAGCGCTCGAGCGCCATGTCCATCGTTTGCATGCCTATGGCCTTGCCGCCCTGGATCACGCTCGCGAGCTGAAAGCTCTTGTTTTCGCGAATCAGGGAGGCCACGGCGTGGGAGCCGAGCAGGATCTCTTGGGCCGCCACACGACCCTTGCCGTCCGCTGTCTTCACGAGCTGCTGGGCCACGATCCCCACGAGGCTCTCCGCGAGCATGCCGCGGATCTGGGGCTGCTCGTCGTTGGGGAAGGCGTTGATGATGCGCTCCACCGTGGCCGGGGCGCTGTTCGTGTGCACCGTGCCGAACACGAGCACGCCGTAGCTCGCGAGCTGCAACGCGAGCTTCATCGTCTCGTTGGTACGTAGCTCGCCGATCAGGATCACGTCCGGATCCTCGCGACCGGCCGAGCGAATGGCGTAGGCGAAGCTCGAGGCGTGCGGCCCCACCTCGCGGTGGGTGATCTGGGCGTTGATGGGCTCGTGCACGAACTCGATCGGGTCTTCGACCGTGAGGATGTGGCAGGGGCGCGTGCGGTTGATGTGGTTGATCATCGCGGCGAGCGTGGTGCTCTTGCCCGAGCCCGTGGGCCCCGTGACCAGGATCAAGCCCGCCTTCTTCTCGGCCAGCTTGCGTACGACCTCGGGCGTGTTGAGTTGCTCGAGGGTGAGCACGGTGCTCGGGATGGTGCGGAACACCGCGGCCAGGCCCGTGTACTTGTAGAAGTAGTTGGCACGAAAGCGCGCCTTGTTGCCGTACTGATAGGCGAAGTCGAGATCCCACTGGTTGACGATGTGGTTTCGCTGTTCGTCATCGGTGATCTCGAACAGGAGCTCTTCCATCTGGGCGGAGCTCACCTCGCCTTTCGCGAGGGCGATGAGCTCGCCGCGCACGCGCCCCATGGGCGGTGTGCCCACGCCCAGGTGCAAATCGCTTCCTCCGAGCTCGAGCAGCTTGTCGAACAATGCGTCGATGCGGGCCACGTACGCTCCAGTTACTTCTTGTCGCCCCCGAACAGCTTGCCCGCGCGTGAAAACACATCCTTGGCGCGTTGGGCTGCGGCGGCGGTGGGATCGAGACTCTCGAGGCTGATGGATTCGTCGCCTGCACGCGTGGAGCGACCGCTCACGAGCGCGGACAGGTCGGCCGGCGCTTCAGCCACGGCCATGGCGTTTTCGAGTGTGGTCTTGCCCTCGCGTACGAGGGCTGCGAGCGACTCGTCTAGGCGGATGATGCCGAGCGCCTTGCCTCGCTGCTGGAGGCTCGGGATCTGAAACGTCTTGTTGTCACGAATCAGCGCCCACAGGGGCGAGGTGCCGGGCAGAAGCTCGGCCGCTGCGCAGAGGCTCTTGCCGTCGGTCGTGGGAAGCAGGCGCTGCGAGATGACGAGCCGCAGGCCACCCGCCAAGGTCATGCGCACCTGGGGCTGATCACTCGGGGGGAACAGATCGATGATGCGCTCGATGGCCTTCGCCGCGGAGGGCGTGTTCATCGTCGAGATCACGAGGTGACCCGTTTCACTCGCCGACAGGGCCATGCGCACGGTCTCGGTGTCGCGCAGCTCTCCGACCACGATCACGTCCGGATCCTCACGCAGTGAGCCCTTGAGCGCGGAGCCGAACTTCTTCGTGTGCGTGCCCACCTCGCGTTGTGACATCACCGACTGCTTGCGCGGATGCACGTATTCGATGGGGTCTTCGACGGTGATGATGTGATGGGCGGCACCGCCGTTGATGAGGTCGACGATGGCGGCGAGGGTGGTGGTCTTGCCGTGGCCCGTCGGCCCCGTGACCACGATCAGGCCCTGGTGGTGGTGGGTTGCGCTCGCGATCGACTCTGGTAGGCCGAGCTGTTCGAGCGTGGGAATCTCGGTCGGAATGGGCCGTGCGGTGAGCTTCATGCCCGTGCGTTGGCGCGACACATTGGCGCGAAAGCGTCCGACGCCTTCGATCACCAGGGCGAAGTCGACCGAGCCGTGCTCACGCAGCTCGGACAGCATGCGACGCGGCACACGCGGCATCAGCATGCGCTTGACGAGCTCGCTCGGCAGCGCTTCACCCTGGGGCTCGAGCGCGCCTGCGATGCGCAACATCGGGGGCCTCTCCGCGACCACGTGCAGATCGCTCGCGCGCCGCTGGACGGCGAGCAAGAGCAGGCGCTTGAGCCTGTCGTCTTCGGCGCCGATGGGCCAGTGTGGCTCCTCCGCCTCGGGCTCGGCCACCTCAGCGGCTTCGCGTCGGGGCGCCGCAGCCACGGCCCTAGGCATCGCGGCGCTCGGGGCCCGGGGTGGTGCCGGAAACGGCTCCGCTTCGTCGGATGGGATCTGATCGAAGGACGGAGGCTCGGGATCGAGCAAGGAGTCGCGTGTGTCGCGCCTCCCGCTCCGAGAGCGCGCGCTCGGCTTGTCTCGATCGAGCGTGCTGCGCGGAAACGCTGGCTCGGGCTGCCCTGCGCTCGGCTCGGCGAAGGCGCCGGCGCTCGGCTCCAGATCGTCGGCGAACGAGCTGCGTGGAAAAGCCGGCGCGGCGGCCCGAGCGGCGGGACTCGCTTGCACGCGAGGAGCCTCGCCTGGCGCCGCGCCGAGCGGAGGCAGATCGTCGAAGTCGTCGCCAGGGGCCTTGGCTGCTCCCGCCGCCTGCATGTCGAGCTCGTAGCCGCCGAGCAGCTCCGGCTCGGGCGCAGGCGCGGAGAAGTCGACATCGAGGCCCGCGCCGCGCGGGGGCGACATCGGAGGCAGATCGAAGTCCGCAGCCGTTCGCGTACGCGCGGGCACGGGGGGTGGGGCGGCCTTGGCAGGAGGGCGGGCGCCACCGGTCTTGTCATCATCCGGGAACGTCTGTCGTGGCGGAGCAACCCTTGGCTCTCCAAGTGATTTCTTTGGACCGCTCGGCAGTGCTCCCTCCATGCGCGTGATGCGCACCTGGAGCGTCGAGCCGTGAAATTTGGCCGAAAGCTGAACCTCGCCCGCCGTTCTGTGCACGTGCTTCCAGCGCTGGGGCCCCTCGAGCAGGCCCAGCATGGCGGCCTTGCCGCTCGCCTCGCCGAGCATGAGCATGATCTGCTCTTCGCTCACGTTTTGATTGGTGATCGGCTTGTACGCCCCGGAGACGAGCGCGCAGGGCGGCTTGCCGGACTGGAGTGCGATCTCCTTGACGTCGCCGCGACTCAGAAGATGGATGAGCTGATCGACTTGCATGCCCCCGCCGTGGCCGAGCCCCCGAGCGAGTCCGATCGTATCGCAGGCATGTTGCAGGTCTCCACAGCGAACGTGCGGGCCCTTTCAGTCGACACTGTCGGTGTGGGGTGCATGGAGCGCATAGAGTGCGATACCCGCCGCCACCGAAGCGTTGAGCGAGGCGATGGGGCCAGCCATGGGGATGCTGACGAGTCCCGTGCAGCGCTCGCGCACGAGGCGCCTCAGGCCGCGGCCCTCCGAGCCCACCACGAGCACGGTCGCCCCACGCCGCATGCCGGGCTGCAGGGCCAAAGAGCCCTCTGCGGCGAGGCCAAGGGCTTCGTAGCCCGAGTCGACGAGCTGCTCGAGGGTTTGCGCGAGATTGGCCACGCGGGCGATGCGCGCGTGCTCCGTGGCGCCAGCCGAGGCCCGCACCACCACGGGTGTCACGGGGGCCGCGCGATGCTTGAGGGTGATGATGCCGTGGGCGCCGAAGGCGACCGCGCTGCGCACGATGGCGCCGAAGTTGTGCGGGTCGGTGATCTCGTCGAGGGCCACGAGCAGGGCATCGGCCGGCGCATCCTCGAGCAGCTCCTCGAGGTGCACGTAGGAATACTCGCCGGCGATGGCGATCACGCCCTGATGGCGCGCGCCCTTGGAGAGCCGGTCGAGCTCCTGGCCCGAGCGCTCTTCGAGGACCACCTTGTGCTTGGCGGCCAGGTCTGAAAGCTCTCGCAGCTGACTGCGTGCTTCGTCCGCCACGTACACCACGGACAAGACGGCGGGGCTTGCCCGCAGGGCTTCGGTGACGGCACGCGGGCCCAAAATCCGACGCTTCATGGGCCGCTCCATACTTGCAAAGCGGCCCTCGGGCGATCCGTTCGAAAAGAAAACGGCCGAGGCGTGCGCCCCGGCCGTGCGCTCACGAGTGCAGTTGGCTCACAGCCCGCACAACGGATCGTTCGGGTCGCAGCCGCCGCCACCGCTCGGCTTGCTTCCGGGCTTCGAGGGGCGCCTGGGCCGTGACGCCGCCGGCCTCGATGATCCCGTGTCACGCTCTGCTCGGGCCCTGGCCGCCGCGATCTCGGCCTCGAGCCGCGCCTTTTCCTCGGCCGCCTTCTTCGCCTCCACGACGCGGATGGCTTCCTTTTCCGCGGCAAGGCGCTGCGCTTCCGCGGCGCGCTCGGCAGCCAGGCGCTCTGCGGCAACCTTCTCCGCCGCCGCGCGCTGCTGCTCGGGCACCACCACCCCGAAGTAGTAGCCACCCACACCCATCAGCAACACGCCGACGATGGCCGCGATCACGCCGGGATG
>CAYNOM010000289.1:0-7697 GCA_964398415.1 uncultured Polyangiales bacterium
GGCACCACGGGTGTGAACAGCTCGGGCGTGGGCTGCTGCCAGCGCGTCTTGCCGCGTTCAGCCAGGCGCCCGCCGCGGTCTTGGATGCGCACGCTGATCTCCACGACAACGTTGGCCGCCTCGGTGGCCAAAACGCCCACGCGTAGCCCGAGCAGGCCCGGCACGACCGCGGGGATGAAGGGCTTCACCCGCTCATCGCGGCTCGACTGACTCTGAAACTGCACCACCAGATTCGAGTTCGGTGCGCCGTTGACCACGGTGGCGAGGTCGACCGCGACCTCGTGCAGATCGCGCTCGGTCAGGGTGCCCGTGCGCCGCTCGAGCGGAGCGAGCGCAAACAGTTTCTCCCACTGGCTGAAGTCTTCGGGGCCGGGCGCGTACTCGTGAAACTCGTTGAAGCCGTTGACCACCATGCCCGCAGCGACCCCGCGCTCTTCGAGGATGGCGATGACGTAGTCGAGCTCGATCTCGAGCGCTGAGGCGTCTACCCAGGGCAGGCGCGGGTAAGGCAGCATGAGGCCTTGGGCTTGCATCGCGAGCAGACCGAAGGCGTCCTCCGCGGGAGGCGTGATCGGGAACTCGAAGCGGCGCTCCACGAGAAACAGGGTGGGGTCTCCGCCGTCATCGACCGCGACCGGAGCGCTGTCCGCAGTGAGCACGATGGCTTCGTTCTGAACCACGTAGCGCTGCTCTTCGATGCAGGCGCTCGACGCGAGCAGCAGCAGTAGCGTGGCGTGCGAGCGCACCTCAGCCTCCCACTCCGAACACGAAGGGGTATTGCACCGACACTTCGCCACCGTCGGGCTTGGGGAAGCGCCACTTCTTCACTTGGCGAACGATGCAGCCCTCCACGCCCGCGCTCCTCAGGGTGCTCGAGGTAACCCGCGCGTAGGCGACCCTGCCTTCGCGATCCACGCGCCACTGCACGACGAGCTTGCCCTTGAGGGAGCGTGCGCGCTGCAGCTCGTTCTCGTAGCAGTAGCGCAGGGCAGCCTGATTGGCGCGCACCACGCGCTCGATCTGCTCGGGCGACAGATAGCCACTCACCTGGGGCTTGCCCGGCACGACCGACACCTGGGCCTCGCCGCGTCCCGGGCCCCTGCCGACGGCGCCGCCTGCGCCGCGAGCCGTGCCCTTGCCGGCGCCTGTGCCCACGCCCGTGCCGAGGCTGCCGCCGCCGAACAGATCGCCCTCGGCTTCGCCGCCGCCGCCCGCGCCCGCACCACGCAGGCCGCGACCGTCCGAGCCCACCCCGAGCGCGGTCTTCGCCGATCCGAGCCCGCTCAAGAGGCCCGACACGCTCTTCGTGTCGAGCGCATCCTTGAGCGCGTCGCCCCCTGACAGGGCCCCGAGCAAGCCCATGCCGCGCACCTTGGTCACGATGGCGCCGCGGTTGTCACCCGCGATTTCCGTGTTCTTCTGCTTCGCGTCGACCTTGCCGACCTTGCCCTCGTCGCCCTTGTCTTTCTTGCCGCCGCCCTCGTCACGATCGCGAAGGCCAGTGTCTTTGGTTTCGTCGCCCCCGCGCTCGTCGAGCACCTCGAGCAGGTCCTCGGGCGGTGGGCTGACGAGAAAGCGCGAGATCAGCTCAGCTGGGAGCTCGAGGCTCTCTTCACGTGGCAGCTCGCGCTGGGCGAGCAGCATCAGGAGCAGCACGCACACGTGGATGAACACCGACAACCCGAAGCTCGCCACCGCATCGCCGTCGAGCGAGCCGAAGCCGAGCACGGGTGCAGGCGCTGCCCGCGTGTGCTGAAAGAAGTAGCTCGCGCTGCCCAGGCTCACGATGCCGTAGTCGTCGGGCCCGAGGCTGAAGCTCGGTGTGGTGAGCACGAGCTCGTGCACCTCGCGACGCCGGCCCGCGAGCCACACGGCTCCGCGAGCATCGGGCGGCAAGCTGAGCGTGTAGCTGCCGTCGGCCATGGGCGTGAGCAGCGTGATGTCGCCGCGGGCTGCCTGGGCCTCGGGCAACGCAAAGAGCGCGTCGTCGCCGTAGCCGAGCACGACGGGCCTTGGCTCATCGAGCACGTGCTCGCCGATCACGGCCTGGTTCCAGACCATGGCGACGCGTAGCGGTCTTTGGTGAGAGGTCGTCGCCATCAGAGGGGATCCTGATTCGTCGAGCGTTCGAGCTCGGGCATGAACGAGCGGTGTGGCAGCTTGGGCCGGTCGAACTCGGCGTGCACGCGATTGACGAAGTAGAGCAGCTGCGGCGACTTGAGGCGGCCCTCGACGTCGAGGCCGCTGAAGCGCATGACCTTCACGCTGGTCTCACCCTCCTTCACGATCTCGCTGTCGACCCCGCGTGCGGCTTCGGTCGCTGCGCGACTCGCCTCGCTCGAAGGGCGCGCTGCTTCCTTTTCGCGTGCCTTCTCGGTGCGCCCTGGCTTCTCTGCGCCCCGCGCTTCGCGACGCTTTCTGACGCGCTTTTTCGCCTTCTTCGGCTTCTTCTTGCTGCTCGCGCGGGCCGGCTTGCCTTTGTCCTCCGCGAGGGAGTGCGAGGGTAGGGTCGTGAAAGCGAGACTCACCGCGACGACGAGCGCGTACAAGGCGGTCTGAAGTGCGGTTCGCGCACGGATCACGGCTTGTCTCCAGTGGCCATGCCAATGTCCTGAACATAGCGCTCCGCGAGTGCGCGCTGGGGGGCGTTCTTGGGCGCTAGCTCCAAGTAGCGGCGAAATAAGGGCAACGCGCGCCTCGGCTCGCCCGTGAAGTCTGCGTGCAACACGCCGAGATCGAACAGGGCGGCGAGGTTGTCCGGCTCTTGTTCGAGCACCTTCTCGTACACCGCCTGCGCTTGTCGGTGCTTGCCGCGACCACGCAGCGCGATGCCGAGGCCAACCTGAGCGTCGAGGTCTCGCGGATCGGCGACCTCCGCGGAGCGGTAGGCGCCCTCGGCGTGATCGAAGTCGCCCGCGCGCAAGAGCACTGCGGCCCGGTTGATGTGTGCGGCAGCGAGGGACTTGTCGAGCTCGCTCGCGCGCGCAAAGTGCACGAAGGCGAGCTGGGTGTCGCCGCGCTGCAAGGCCAGAAGGCCGAGCTCGTTTTCGACGAGGGCGCTCTTCGGTTCGATCGCCCGCGCCTTGTCGAGCACGAGCAGCGCGACATCTGGCTCGTTTCGCGCGCGGTAGACGCGCCCCACCTCGATCAATGCGCGCGTCTCACGTGGGTTTCGAATGAGCACGGCGCGCGCCTCACGCAGCGCCTCGTCGAGCTTGTCGCGGCGCCTGAGGATGCTTGCGAGGGCGATGCGCGCCTCGACGTGATCAGGGCTCGTCGCGACGAACGCGGCGAGCAGCTCGGATGCCCTTTCGAGCCTGCCTCGGGCGAGGTCACACTCGGCCATGGCGAGGATCGGCTCGGGTGCCTGGGGCGCGAGGTCGTGCGCGCGCGCGAGGCTGTCGCAAGCGGCATCGATCTCGCCCTTGCGCCTGAGCACAAGACCGAGATCGTAGTGGGCTTCCCACAGGTTTGGCGCTTGCTCGAGGGCCCTTCGCAAGAGCTGCTCCGCGCGGCCGAGATGCTTGCGTTGGCCCGTGGCCAGCTCTCGCGCCCCCGCGACGAACAGGGTCACGGCCTCCGAGTTGGGCGGAGCGACCTCGTCTTGGGTCACGCTCTCGCCTTGCCGCGCACCACACGCCGCGGCCAGAGCAAGCAGGAGCCACGAAACGCCGAGCGCCCTCATCGCCGCCCGCCCTTCGCCCCTGCACTGGGCTTGGGCCGCGCCCTCGCGGGCGGTTTCGTGCTCGCTTTGGCCCGGGCGTCGGGCTTTCGTCGCAGGCCCTCGATCACGGGGCTTTCGGGCAAAGCAATGGCAGCCGTCTCTTCACCGCCGATCTCACGAATCGGGGGATACTCCACCTCGTTCATGCGCGTGAGGCCTTCGCGCATCAGCACCGTCCAGCGGTTGTAGATGCCGAGCCCGCGCGCCTTCTCGTAGCCGCCCGCGTAGGCCTCGAGGGCCCGTTCCTCGATCGGCACCACGAACATGGCGAGCTCGTCGCGATACACCTGCTGCTCCTCTTCGTTGAGCCCTTCAGGCAGCGGTGCATTGGCGAGGGCCCCCGCGAACAGCTCATAGCTGCGACCAATTTGGTACAGCGCTGCAGTCACCCACTCCGCCTCCTTGAACTCCACCACGTCGGCGTAGATTGAAGCGGCCGTTTGCAGAAGCTTGGCCTTTTGCTTCAGGCGCGTCGCGAGCCCGCGCAGGTCGCCCTCGATGCGAATGGCTTCGAATTCAGCAAGCGCCAGGTCGCCCTGCAGGTAGCGCGCTTGCGCAGCGAAGTAGCGGCCTTCGCCGAGCCGCCCCTTCGCTCGTCGCGCCTCGCTCACCGCGTCGTCCCAGGCGGCATTTGCAGCCTGCTTGTTGCCGGCGCTCTGCTGCGCGAGCCCGAGCCGCGTATGGGCCTCGATGCGACGGTCGACGTTTTTCGCGCGCTTCAGAAACTGCCGATAGGTGCTCGCAGCGTCCTGATGATCGCCCGCTGATGCGTGGGCACGCGCGATCAAGAAGTAGACGTCGTCGAGCGCGTCGTGCTTGGGGTAGCGCTTGATGAAGCGCCTTCCGTCCTCGATGGCCGCGCGATGGTCGCGTGCCGTGACGCGCAGGAGCACCGCATTGTACAGCGCGTCTGGCGCCTTTTCCGCCTTCGGGAAGCGCTCGCCGTAAGCTTCATAGAAGCGCGCGGCGTCGCTGAACAGGGCGATCGACTCGTACATCTGGGCGCCGTTCCAGGCGCCGAGCGCGCCTTCTTCGCTGCCCGGGTGCTTTTCGATCAGCGTGGAGTAGGTCTCGTCGGCGGCCTCGAGCCGGCCCGCGCGCTGATGCTCGAGCCCCGCGTTGTAATAGGCCTTCGCTGCCCGGGGATCTGCGGGAAATTCCTGCGCCGCGCGAAGGTAGGCCTCGGCGGCGCGCCCGTGCTCGCCCTGTTCGGCGAGCTGCTCACCCAGCTTGAACATCGCGCCGAGGATCAACCCATCGAGCCGCTTCTGGGCTTCTGCGCTCTTGAACGCGGGCGCTCCCTTCAGGCGACGCGCCCACTTCTCGATGTTTTCGTAATCGGCTGCGCGGTTGAAGCTGTCGAGCACGAGCTCGCCCGCCTGGGAGGCAAAGGGGCTCGTGGGAAAGCGATCGAGCAGCTGCCCGAACAGGCGCACCGCGGGATCGTAGATGCGCCGATCGTAGTAAAGCTTGCCCTGACGAAACAGGATCTCGGGCAGGTCGGGGTCGTTCGGGTAGAGCTGTGCGTAGAGCTCGATGGCGAGGGAGAATTTCCTGTCGTTCTCCGTCTCGCTGCAGGGCGCATCGGATTTGCAGCGGGTGAGCTCCTCCTCGCGTACCCGTTCGTAGGCGCCGAGCGCATTGTAGAGCGCATCGCGTGTCAGCTTGCCCTCGGGGTTCTTCTGCGCAGCCTTGAGATACAGGTCGCCCGCTTCCGTATTCTGCCCGAGTCGATGAAACAGGATCTCGGCGAGGTAAAAGCTGATCTCGTAGCTTTGGCTCTGATCGTCGAAAGCTCCGAGATACACGCGATACAGGTCGGCCGCCTGCGCGAACTCGGCCTTCTGCTTGTCGCGTTGAGCGCGCTCGTGGAGTAACAGCCCCTGCTCGCGGATCACGCGCTCGATGCGCAACCAGGCTTCGGGGGCCGTCTCCGGGTCGGGCTGCTGCGTCGCCCAGGTGGAGCTCGGCGCATAGTCTCGCGCGAGCACGGCAAACGCCGCGAGCGCCTTCGGGAAGTCGTCGAGGGCCATGTGGCCACGCGCGATGGCGATTTGGTAGTCGGGCGCGCGCTTGCTTGCGGGATCGATCGACAAGAGCAGCGAGTAGGCCTCGATGCCCTGATCGAAGCGCGCCTGGTCGTAGTACGTGGTGCTCAGTCTGATCAGAACCCGCTCGACGTGCTTCTCGCCGCCGATCTCCTGCAGGAAACGCCGCACGTCGGCGGCGCGGTTACGCTCGTCTTCGGTGAACACCTGGATCAAGTACTCGAGCGCTTCGCTTTGAAGCTCGCGCAGACGCTTTCGGCGGCTGTCCACGGCGCGCACGCCCTCGATGTCGAGCACGCGCCTAAAGCGCACGGCGGCCTCGTTCTTGTTGCCGAGCTGCCACAGACACCAGGCGCTCTTGAACAGAGCCAGGTCGTAGAGCTCGCTCTCCTCGTAGCGGAGCACGCGGTCGTACTCCGCGAGCGCGGCTTTGTAGTCGTACTCGGTGTTGAAGATGTGCTCGGCGATGGCCATGTGGGCGTCGGGTCGAAAGCGGCTCTCTGGGAAGTCGCTCAGGATGCGCCGAATGTGCTGGAGGGCTTCGTCGTCTTGGCCTTGCTCGAGCAACGCGAAGGCTTTCATGTAAAGCACCAGATCGAGCCGCGCGAAGTCGGGGTGCTTGTCGAGCATGCGGTCGTAGAGCGCCATGGCTCGCGCGTAATCGGGCGTGGGCGGTCTGCGCGCACGCTGCTTCTCCGGCCGGTTTTGCCACGCAGCGAACGCCTCGAGATACTCGGCGCGCGCAAGCTCCCAGGTCAGCTCCGACAGGCGCAAGAGCGCGTCGGCCATCTCCTTCGCTTGCTCAGGTTCCTCACCGATGAAGCGCTCGAGCAGCGCGATGGCCTCCCTGCGTCGTTCGACGACCTGCCCTTCGCGATCGCGCAAGAGCTGCTCGAGCAAGGCCTGCTCCCTCTGCCTTGCGTGCTGGCCGAGGGCGTCGGGCCGGTCGCGAAAGTAGTGACGCGCTTCGAGCTCGTTCGAGGGTTGGCTTGCCGCTTGACGCGAACGCGCATCCAACTGGGAGCGGTCGCTGTCGCTATCGTCCATGCCGCTCTGCACCTGGCGCTCTGCGGCGGGCTTGCCCAGGGCGCGCTTCGTGGGCTCTGCCCGCGCGGCGCTCGGGATGAGAGGCGCGAGACACGCGAGCAGCACGACGACGAGAGGCCTCACGGCTCGTCCTCCTCGGGGTAGAGCTCGAGAAATTCGTCGGGCCAGTCTTCGCCCTCGAAGGGCCAGTACTCTTCGTCATCGCGCAACAGGCTCTGCATGCGCAACACGTCGGCGAGCTCGGGCGGAAAGCGACCTGCCGCAAGGCTCTCGATCTGCAGCTCGAGCCTTCGCTTGGCGCCCATGACGGCGTCGATGCGGCCGATGCGTGCACGACGTAGCTCGCTCGCAAGGCGCTCACCGAGCTCGCGCAGCGTGCGCTCGAGGGCGAGGTCGGAAAGCGAAAGGAGCTCTTCGCGAACCTTGAGAGCCTCGGCGCGCACGCTCTCGACGTAGGCCAAGTCTTCTCGCAACAGGGCCACGAGATCTTCGGCGCTCGGCTGCGCGACAGCGCCGGGCACGCGCGTCACGGCCTCCGCGAGCATGCGCTTGGCCTGCGCGAGCTCTCGGTCGAGCTGTCTGCGTGTCTGTCGTAGGGCGGAGAGCTCGCTTCTCTCGGCCCCCGCACGCGACAGCAGGCCGATGTCGCGCGACAGGGCTTGGACCGCACGCTCGAGCTCCGCGATCGCGTCGCGGGTTTCTGCCACCTCGTCCGCCTCGGCGTAGGGCTCGAGGCGCGCCGTCGGCGCATGTCCTTCGTTGAGGCGTGCGCTCAGGGCGACCAGCTCGCGCGGTACGTTGCCCGTCTTGGCGAGCTCCGCGTCCAGGGCACGGATCTCGGCATCCAGGCGAAAAAGCTCCGGGTCGGCCTTCACCAG
>CAYNOM010000290.1:0-4738 GCA_964398415.1 uncultured Polyangiales bacterium
GTCTCGGGCAGTGGCTGCGAGCGAGCGCGTGAAGGCGGCGCAGTCGGCGGCGAGCTTGTCGCACCAGACGAGCCTCGGGACAGTGCAGGAAGCGCGCGCGGCGCTCTTACTCAGCGCGCACGAGATCGAGCTGCTCGAGCACAAGCTCGACCTTGCGACCGCTCGTTACACCCTCGACCAGTCGTTGTCGGAGGCGGAGGTAGCTACCCGGCACAAGCTGCGTCGGCGCTATCAGGGCTTTGCGCAATGGCGTGCGGAGGCGATGGCGGAGAGCGCGCGTCGGACGGCGGTGGCCGCGCGACGTGCGATCGAGTCGCGCTTCGTGGTCGACCTGTCGAAGCTCGGCAACGAGGAGCCCTTCGTGGCGGCGCCCGCGCTTTGGGCCGACGACGTCTACGATCGTGATCTGAAGCCCCCGGCTGCCGTAGGCGTGACGCTGTCGCAAGGGAGCGCAGACGATCAGCAGTACAACAACAAGTTGCTGGATTACGTGAGCAACCTGGAGCTGTTCGTGGCTGGCTACTCGATCCGCCGCCCCACCTCCACGGCCCGCAGCGACGCCGAGGTGCTGACGTTGCCCGCCCCATCGGCGTTTTCCTCGATGGACGCGGGCACCGACACCTACGCCCAGCTCGATCCAGGCACCCTGGGCTGGAAGTTCTGGTGCGAGAACACGGCTGAGTTCGTGGTGAACCCGGCCAGCATGCTGTTCGGCGAGGTGGACGAGTCCCTGCTCGACACGATGTGCGAGGGCCAGCCTCCCACCCTCGCCGTGCTCACTTTCGCCGTGGACCCCTGGGGCCGCGTGGGCGGCAATCCGTTCTCGCAGCCCTACGTCGCCCGGCACAACGCGCGCTGGCAGCGCTTCGCGCTGAACCTGGTGGGCACGGGCATTCGCGAGTGCGAGTACGCGCGAGACCGTGACCAGTGCTACGCGGAGCCGTTCCTGCGCTACAACCTGCGTCACGTGGGCCCAGCGTGGGTGACGTCGCATGAGCTCGCCTGGCGAGCCCTCGAGATCCCCTCCGCAGTGATCGAAGATGGTAAGGCGCTCGCGATCGAAGAGTGGCTGGATCCTGTGTCACGCGGCTGGAACGTGGGCGAGGTGCAGGCGGTGGCGCGCACGGAGCTTGCGGGTAGGCCCCTGGGCGGCGTGTACGAGCTGACGCTCGCGCTGACGCCCGACGTGCGGCTGTCGCGCATCGAGCGCATCCAGCTTCTCACCTCGGTGGACTACTGGGTACGGCAGCACTGAACGCGGCGCGGAGCAGGTCATGAGGCGTTTTCACAGCTCGGCCCCGCTCATCGCGGCCATCACCGTCTCCTTGTACTTCCAAGTGGCGCTGGTGCCGAGCGTGGTCTTGGCGCAGCCGGTGCACGACGGATCCACGCAGGGCGGCTGGGAGCACTCCGTCGAGGCGCCGTCGCTGGCTGCGGCGACGCTTCCGGAGGCGGAGGGTGAGTCGCCGGGCGAGGAGCTCGGCGGCGTGAGCGATGCGGCGCGCACGTTTGCGTCGCTTCCGAGCGGTGGAGCGCCGGTGAGCGGGCAGGCGGTGGCCTTACCGTCTGGCGCGGCCACGACGACGGGCATGGGGGAGAGCTTCTCGGCGCAGCTGTCGACGGGTGCTGCGAGCCTGACTCTTCCGTTCTCGCTGCCGAGCGCGCGCGGTCGCGTGCAGCCCTCGCTCGCGCTGGCCTACGGCTCGGCGGGTGGGTTTGGGCTCGCGGGTGTAGGCTGGTCGCTGGGCTCGGCCGCGATCTCGCGGCAGACCGACCGCGGGATCCCGAGCTACGACGACCGCGACGACTATCATCCCGCGCAAGACCGCTTCATGCTCGGTGGCGCGGAGCTCGTGCCGATCTGCACCGTGCGCGGTGGCCTGTGCGAGGGTGCGTTGCCGGGTGAGCGCATGCCGGTGTGGGCGGATCGCTGGCAGTACTTTCGTCCGCGCATCGAGGGCATGTTCATCCGGGTGTTCTGGTCGCCCGATCATCGCACGTGGCGGGTGCAGTCGAAGGACGGCACGAACCTGGAGCTGGGCGTACCGCTCGACGGCACGGGCTACACGGGAGCGCTCGACTACGACCCGGAGCGACCGCGAGACATCTTTCGCTGGTCATTGGTGCGTGAGTACGACAGCCAGGGCGAGGTGAACGGGACGGGGTCGCCGCGTCCCGTGAACGTGCTGGTGTTTCGCTACCTGCGGGATGGCAATGTCGCGTACCTGAGCGATGTCTACGACACGTCGCCTGCGGACGACCCGACGACGACGGATCTGTCGCGCTTCGCGCACCATACACGCATCCACTACGAGCCGCGGCCGGACCGGGCGGTGTCGTATCGGGCGGGCTTTGCGATGGAGTACGGTCTGCGCCTGCGGCAGGTGACGGTGACCAGTAAGCCGTTTGCAGGTCCAAGCGTCACCACGGCGCCGCGGGAGCTCGTGCGGCGCTACTACGCCCGCTATCTCGAGGGCCAGCATCGCTCGCTGCTCACGACGGTGCAGCCCGAGGGTCGCTGCGCCGCGTCGATCGCCGAGGATGCTCAGGGGGATGTGCCGCCCACGAGCTGTCCGCGGCTCCCTGCGGTGCGGTTTGAGTACCAGCGCATCGAGAGCAACGAGGTTGCGCTGGTGGACGCGCAAGGGCTCGCGTTCGATCCGCTGGTCACGACGCTGAAGAGCCTCGACAACAGCCCTCCGCACTCGCTCGATGAGCCCGAGGTGGCCCTGGTGGACGCGAACCTCGATGGGCTTCCAGACATCTTGGCCACCGCACCCTCGCTGTATCAGGGTCAGCATGCGCTGTTTTTGAACGGTGAGGATGGGGCGCTCGGCTTTGGCGAGCGCGTGGACGTGCCGGTCGAGCGCCTGAACGGGGTGACGGCGGGCGTTTTGCGGCTGAGCAACATCAACGTGGCGCCGCTCGATCTCGACGCGGATGGCTCGCTCGACCTCGTGCACATGCCGTTCGTGAAGCGCTACGAGGTGTTCTCGCTCGAGGCGGGTGAAGGGGGGGACAAGCCGCGTTGGCGTGGCCGTGCGGTGAGGACGGCGGCGGAGCAGGACCCGAAGATCAACTTCGCGCGCGACTCCCGCGACACGCGGGTGATGGACGTCAACGGCGATGGGCTGGTCGACATCGTCTACACGTCGCCCACGGAGGTACAGACGTTCTTTGCGCTCGGGCGCTATCCCGGTGGCGATGGACGTTTTGGTCAGGGTCGGTGGACGGGGCCTGAGACGGCCGCGCTGACCACGGAGCCCGTGCGCAGCTGCGCGCCGTGGAGCGCCCAGTCGGTGCGCTTTTCGAGCCCCGATGTGCACGTGGCCGACATGAACGGCGACGGGCTCGCCGATCTGGTGCGTGTGCGCAACGGTCAGATTCTGTACTGGCCCGGGCGCGGCAACGGCATGTGGGGCACGGGCGACCGACGCACCTGTCGCGGGGGCGAGTTTGGCGCGGGCCGGCACGTGCAGATGGAGCACGCGCCGCACCTCGGGGTGGTGGCGCCGGGCCGCATGCTGCTCGCCGATCTCAACGGCGATGGCCTGTCGGACATGGTGGAGCTGCGCGCGCGCGCGGTGGACGTGTACCTCAACGACAACGGCGAGCGCTTCACCGAGCGCTTCACGATCGACGGGACTCCGTTTCTGCCGAACCACGCGTCCTATGTGCAGCTCAGTGATCTGGACGGCTCGGGCACGCCCGACCTCGTGTGGGGCAAGGCGAACGACTATCGCTACATCGACCTGACGGGCGGTGTGACGCCGCACCTGCTCGTGCGCACGCACAATGGGCTGGGCCGTACGATGGAGCTCGATTACCGCGCGAGCACGGAGCTGATGCGTGAGGCTGCGGAGCGGGGTGAGCCCTGGGAGCGCAGGGCGCCGACGGCGTTTCCGGCCCTGGTGCGCACGGTGGTCAGCGACAACCTCGACCGCATCGGGCGGCCCGCGACGCGCGTCGTGACGGAGTACGCCTATCGCAATCCGGTGTTCGAGGGGCGCCAGCGGGAGTTTCGCGGCTTTCAGGAGGCGACCACCACCACGCTTGGAGATGCAAATCATCCCACCTCGTCGATGCGTACGGAGTTTCTGCTGGGCGAGTGCGAGGACGACGACCCCAATGACGGGGTCGAGGCGTGTAGTCCGAGCGAGCGCTGGCGCGACCATCCGCGCGAGGCGCTCAAGGGGCTAACGGCGCTGAGCGAGACGGCGGACGCAGCGGGGGTGTTTCACCACACCCAGGCGCTGCGCTACGAGCTGCGCGAGCTGTATCGGGGTCGCGACGGGAGGCATGTGCGCGTCGCGCTGCCGATCGGCAAAGTGTCCTACTTCTACGATACGGCCGAGTTCGATGGATTGGCGGAGGAGATCTCACTGCCAGCGGCCCTCACGCTGCGCCGGGGCGCTGAGGTCGAGACCTACGAACGCGTGCTGTCGCTGCGCTCGCGGCGGGGTCGTGCGCGCACCGAGACGAGCAGCCGCTTCGACGACTTCGGCAACATCGTGGAAGTGGCCGAAGCCGGCTGCACCGCGGGCTGCCCGGCGGGGGTGGACGAGGTGCTGTTCGCGAGCAGCGCGTACGGGCTGCCCGACGGAGACGGCTCAGGCTGGCTGTGGCGCGAACAGAGCTCGTTCGTGGAGGGTAGCGAGCACCCTGGCCCACGGCAGGTGGTGCGCCACGAGCTCGATGCGCGCGGCAACCGCCTGCGTAGCTTCGCGACGCTCAGCGG
>CAYNOM010000290.1:4838-7672 GCA_964398415.1 uncultured Polyangiales bacterium
AGCTACGACCGCGGCCTCGAGCAGGTGGTCGAAGCCTGGGACGCCAATGATCGGCCCGCGCGCTTCACCTACGACGGCCTGGGCCGGGTGACGTCGGCGACCTTCGGCGACCCGGAGCGCCCCGGGATGCTCGCCTCGCTGCCCACGCTGCGCGTCACCTATGACCTTACGGTCGACCCCTGGCAGCGACCGTACTCGATTACGCGCGTGGACACGCTGGATGGTCCGACTCCCAACGAGGGCGTGTACCGCACGACCTACACGTTCATGGACGGTCTGGGTCGCACGCTCGCGTCGGTGGCGCCGGCGGACCCGAGCGCGGGCGATGGCGGCGCGTGGATCGTGTCGGGGCGCGTCGACTACGACAGCAAGGGCAGCGCCTTCCGCTCCTGCGCGCCCTTCTTCTACACGGGCGACCCGCTGGGCGTGCCTCGCGTCGAGCCACCCACCACCGATCCCGCGGCGCCTGAAGGCAGCGCTGCACCATTCAGCGGCTGTCAGCGCGTGCTGCGCGATGGCTTCGGCCGCGACGTGAGCCAGTTCGGCCCGGATGGGCAGGGGCAGGTCACGATGCGCTATCACGCGCTCACGAGCGACGTGCTCGACCCGCTCGACCTGCCGGGCGGCGAGCGCGCGGGCACGTACGCGACGGGCATCCTCGATGGGCATGGCCGGCAGGTGGCCAAGTTGGAGCGTTACCGCGAGGAAGGGCTCTTGCGCGAGCGCCGCACGAGCTACCGCTATCTGCCGACGGGTGAGGTGACGCGCGTGACGCAGAGCGCTTCAGGCGCCGAAGACCTGGTGCGCTGGCTGCGCTACGACTCGCTGGGGCGGCTCGTGCTCAACGTGGAGCCGAACACGACGCCTGATTTCACGGAAGACGAGAGCGTCGCCGCGGATCAAGTTCGCGCCTGGCGCTACGCCTACGACGACGCGGGCCGGCTCGTGGGCACGAGTGACGCGCGTGGTTGCGGCGCCAACTATCACTACGACGCGGCAGGCAGGCCCGTCGCGACGGATTACTCGCCGTGCGAGGCTCAGCATGGGGACTACACCGCACCCAACCTGCAGACGGGCGAGGGCACCGAAGCGTTTGTGCGCTACGACGTGCCGGACCCCGAGTCCTCGACGGTTGTCGATGCGGCGGGCACGTCCCTCGGCCTCTCGGTGGGCACGATGCTTGGCCAAATCGCGTCGGTCAGCGACCGTGGCTCGAAGGCTGTCTATCGCTACGATGCGCTGGGTCGGAGCACGGGCGTAGGCCTGCGTCTCGCAAAGCCAGGTGCTCCAAGCTCTTCGTTGAGCGAACGCTACGCGCCGCGCTGGTACGTGCAAGAGACCGTGCTCGACGCGAGCGATCGCCCCCTGTCGGTGAGCACGGGCTCGACCGTGGCAGAGCTGGCTGGGCGTGGTGGCGAGAGTCGGGTCAGCTTTGAATACGCCGTGAGCGGTGCGGTGCGGCGCATCGGCGGCAGCTACGGGACGCTGTTTGCGGGCAGCGTACGCCACGCGGACGGCCGCGTGAAGAGTATCCGTATGGGTGATGCGGCCTCCACGCAGCGCCAGTTTCTGTACGACGACAACTTCAGGCTGAAGACGGCGCAGACCTATCGCTCGAACCTGCCGTTCTGGACGGACCCGAACGCGAGCGCCACCTACTCGGTGCCGGCAGCGAGCGATCCGCCCACGCAGCAGATGCTGCTCGAGGACCTCGAGTACCGCTACGACCAGGTCGGAAACCTCACGGGCATAGACGACCATCGCGTTCCGGAAGAGTGGCCTGCAGAGGCGGCGCCGGTGTCGCGCAGCTTTGGCTACGACGACCTGTATCGGCTCACGAGCGTGAGCTACCAGCACCACGGCTCGAGCGCCTGGCGCACGCCCTTCGCCGCGGAGCTGAACGACGCCGAGCGCGAGCAGCCGAGCCCCCACGTGGCGTTCGACACGCGGGTGCGCTCGCAGACGTTTGTGCAAGACGCGTTCGGGCGCATGGTAGAGAGCACGGACGACGGGCAGGCCTTCTGGGATCGCTCGACCGGCGCGCGCCGCTTCGGGAGCAAGCATCGGGGCCCCCATCAGCTGCTGAGCGCGTCCAACCGTCAGCTCGCGCCCGAGTCGACTCGTCAGGGCGACCTGCAAGCGCGCTACGACGACGCGGGCAACATGACCGACTTGGTCGTCGCGCGGGACGGGCCGTGTCTTCCGAGCGAGAGCTCGTGCACGCAGCGCTTTCACTACGAGTGGGACGAGATTGGAAACCTGACGCGCGCGCGGCGCTGGGATTTGGCCGCGGGCACGGAGCGTGCGGAGCACGGCAGCCTCGCGGTGAGCGGCGGCGCGCTCACGCTCACGCGCAGCCCCGATGCGGAGCTCGAGTACGCCTACTCGGGCACGAGCCGCGTGCGTAAGACCTCACTCGCTGACGACGGCGAAGAGCGCCACACGCTGTACATCTTCGGCGGTCTTGAGCTGCGACGGGCGGAGTTTTTCAGCGACTACGAGCTGAGCGCACGCACCGAGCAAGTGAGGCTGCACGCGGGGCCCGTCACGGCGCGCGTGGTGCACAGCACCGAAGATCTGCCGTCGCTGACGAGTGGCGGGCAGCACGTGTTTCTGCAGTTTGGTGACCACCTGGGCTCGACGTCCTTCGTGATCGACCACGGCACCGGCGAGCTCGTGGAGCACACCACCTACGCAGCCTTTGGCAGCGTGGACAGCGCCTATCGGCCCGAGCGCTGGGGCAGCCAGCGCGAGCCCTACAAGTTCACGGGCAAAGAAGACGACATCGAAGTCGGCCTCGTCTACTTCGGCGCCCGCTTCTACTCCCCGCACGC
>CAYNOM010000291.1:0-7669 GCA_964398415.1 uncultured Polyangiales bacterium
CACCGCGACCATCAGTGAGAGCGGAAGCGCGAGCACGCTGATCAGCGTGGGCCGGATACTCCAGAGAAACGCGAACAAGACGAAGATCACGAGCAGCGTCCCGTCGCGCAACACAGCGAGCAGGTTGCCGATCGACTTCTCGATGAAGTCGCTTTGACGAAACAGGTCGCGGTGCAGCGTCATCCCGCGCTGGGCGAGTGAAGGGGACAGCGCGTCGAGCGCCTCGTCGAGGCGTCTCGTCACCTCGAGCGTGTCCGCCCCCGGTTGCTTGACGATGCTGAACACCACGGCGGGCCGGGCGTTGTAGCTCGCGGTTCCGCGCGGCAGCGCTGCGCCAACGCGTACGTCAGCCACGTCGCTCACCCGCACCGGCTGCCCTCCGCGCAGCGTGATGGTGATGCCGCCGAGGTCTTCTTCGCCGTGGGCTCTGCCGAGCACGCGGACGACCGACTCCTGCCCTCGCGAAACGAGGTAACCGCCCGGTGCGTTCTGATTTCCCTGCTCGAGCGCGAGGATGAGCTGGTCGAGCGCGATGTCGTAGCGTTCGAGGCGCTCGGGATCGGCGAGCACCTGGTACTGTCGCTCGAGCCCACCGAGCACGACCACCTGCGCCACGCCGCGAATGCTGAGCAGGCGTCGGCGCAGCTCCACGTCGCCCACACGCCGCAGCTCCAGCGCAGGGGTTTTCTCGCCGGTGAGCGCCACGAAAGCGATCTCACCCATCACGGACGAAGGGGGCGCGAGGCTCGGTGTCTCGACCTCCGGCGGCAAGCCCGAAAGGCCCTGGAGGCGCTCGGTCACGCGCTGACGCGCCACGCTGCCATCGGTGTCCCAGTCGAACTCGACCCACACGATCGAGATGCCGGGCGCCGAAGCGGAGCGCACGCGCCGCACGCCCGCCACGCCATTGACCGTGGTCTCGATCGGAAACGTGATGAGGCGCTCCACCTCTTCGGGAGCCATGCCCGTCGACTCGGTCACGATCGTCACGCGCGGCGCAGTGAGATCGGGAAACACGTCGATGGGCATCTGCGTCGCGCGCACGCCACCGAAGATCGAGAGCAGGGCCGCGAGGCTCAGCACGAGCCAGCGTCGACGCAGCGACACCCGCAACAGAAAGTCGATCATCAGTGCACGTGTCCGTGGCCAGCGCCAGTGGAAGCGCGGGACGCTGCGCGGATGAAGTTGGCGCCACGGGTCACGATTCGCTCCGTGCTGCGCACACCGGCCTCGATACCCAACTGCCCCGACGAAGCTGGCCCCAAGCGCACCGCGCGCGCCTCGAACGCCTCCCCCTCGACCTGCACGTACACGAGTGAGCGACCGTCGTCGTCGAGCACCGCATCCCTCGGCACGATCAAGCCCTGCCACGGATCTCCGCAGGGCACGGCCACGCGCACCATCGCGCCCACGCGCAAGCGCGCATCCGGTCGTCGCAGCGCGTACAGGATTTCCACCGTGCGCGAGGTGCGTTCGACCGTGCGACCCACGTGCACGACCGACGCGTCTGCATCCTCACCCGTGACGTCGAGGGGCTGCCAGACGTCCGTTCCGGGCAGCTTGAAGGCGGCATCCTGGTCGCCCCTCAGCTGTGTGGCCTGTTGCTCTGGCACGCGCGCCCGAATCCACAGCTCGTCGAGATTGACGATGCGCAAGAGCGTTTCGCCGCTCGTCACCGCCTGGCCCTGCATGGCCTGCACCTCCACCACGACACCATCGATGGGCGCAGTGATCCGATAGAGTCCAGCACCGCGCCCGCTCAACGCCCCCGCGAACAGATCACGGGCCCGGCGCGCCGCCGCGAGCGCTTCTTCTGCGACGCCAAGCTCGCGCGTTGCCTCATCGACCTGCCGCTGGGAAATTGCGCGATCGGCGATCAACCGCTCGGCGCGATCGACCGCGGCACGCGCCGCCTGCAGACGCGCCTGCGCCTCGACCACCGATAGCTCCGCGCGAGCGCTGTCCTCAGGCGCAGCAGGAGCGGGCGCAATGCTCGCCAACAGCGCGCCCTTTTTCACGGTTTGTCCCGGCCGGGCGAGCCCCGCGGGCGGGGCCACCACGCGGCCGGAGATCGGAGCGCCCACCTCGGCTTGCCCACTCGGTGGTGTCGTGACCTCACCCGCGACCTCGACACGCGGCATGAGCACACCCGTCGCCACGACGGCCGTCGCGAACGGCACCTGCCACTGTTGCTCCTTGAGGAATCGGATGGGCTCGACGCTGGAAGGTGTCTGCTCGGCGTGGGCCTTTTGGGCTGCCTCGTCACTCGCATGCACCACGATCTCGAAGCCGTCGACCACGTCGTCGACCTCTGGGCCGCTGACGACGAGCTGCGCGCGATAGGTGCCCGACGCCGGTGCTTTGAGCGTGAGCTCGAAGATTCCCGGCCTGAGCTTCTCGTCCACTCGGACCTCGACCCGGCTCGGCCCATCGAGCTTCAAGGTCACGCTCACACGCTCGAGGGGCCTGAAGCCCTCGAGGAGGGTGAGGTGCGCGAGGAAGGTCAGCTTGTGTCCGGTGACCGCGGGAGGATGCTCTGCGAAGAGCTCGAGGCCGCTCGTGAAGCGCGTAATGGGGACGGTCGCGTCGGCGTGGCCGTGTCCCTCGTGGTCGTCCGCGTGCCCGTGGGCCTTCTCGCCGACTCCGTGGCAGCCCGCCACGAGGCCCGTGGCGACGATGACGAGAGCTGTCACAAGGTGCTTCATGCTCACCGCAGCTCCCCCAGCGCGACGCGAGCCTCTGCCTCTGCCCGCTTGGCCATACGCATCAAGGTAAGGCGCCGCTCGGCCACCTCGGTGCGCGCGCGCTGCGCATCCAGGAGCTCGAGGATGGAGCGCTCGCCCTCGCGATAGCCACTTTGCACCGCGCGCAGCAACGACTCGACGTGGGTGTTGGTCTGTGCCTCCAGGCGCTCGAGGTTCTCGCGGGTGCTGCGATAGGTGACGAGCGCGGCCTCCGCCTCCACGCCGAGTCGCTGCGCGAGCGCCTCGCCACGCGCCGCCGTGACCGCCCGCCGTGCACGGGCCTCGGCTCGCAGCCCTTGCCCACGATCGAGCGAGGGCAGAGCCAGCGAGATACCTACGACGTAACCCACGCCTCCACCCAGGTCGCTCACGCGCTTCATGCCACCGCTGACCTCCAGCGACGGAAGCCAGGTCAGCTCCGCGCGCTGCTCGGCCTCCGCGGCGAGTTTCACGGCTGCACCCGCATGCCGAAGGGCTTCTCTGCTCTCGACACCGCGCTGAACGAGCTGCGCGAGCTGACTCTCCGAGAGAAAGTGAAGCTCCTGGGTCACGCGCAGGTTCTCGACATCGACCCCCAACAGCACGGCAAGCCCAGCCCTCGCGCGTTCGAGCTGTCCCCGCGCCTCCACCAGCCGGCTTCGCGCGAGCTCACTCTCGATCGAGAGCCGAATGCTCTCGTAGCCTGACACCGTGCCCGCAGCCTCGCGGCGCGACAGCACCCGTGCGGCCTCCTCGAGGTTCGCCAGCACCTCTTCGAATACCGCCAAACGGCGCTCTCCAATCACGATGTCGTAGTAGGCAAACAGGGCGGCGAGCACCGCGTCGTCGCGTTGGAGCGCGGCTTCGGCACGCAGAGATGCCCCCTCGGAGGCCGCGAGCGCACGCGCGGTGCGCGGCCGCGAAAGCTCGATCGGCAGCGCGGCGGACACGATGTCCTGCGAACCCACCGGCCCGGTCTCGACCGTCTCACGCCCCCAGCTCAGCGAGGGATTGGGCAGAAGCCCCGCCGCGTGTTCGTGCGCCTCCGCGAGCGCAGCGGTGGCGTCGGCCACGGCACTTTCAGGCGCTCGTGCGAGCACGAGTCGAATCAACTCCGCTTCATCGAGCACGAGCTCCGACTCAGCCTCGGCGCGGGACATGCCGACGAAGAGGACGACACTCCACAACGTGGTCAGAAGCGCCCCGGCGCGCATGGCGTGGAGCCGCGTCACATGTCTCCGTAGACGTGCTGCAAGAGGGTAAGCCCCGCGAACACCGCCGTCTCCGCACGCAGGATGCGACCACCGAGCCTGAGCGCGCGCGCGCCACTCTCGACCAGCAGACTTCGCTCGTCGTCGCTGAAACCGCCCTCGGGCCCCACCACGAACGCCACGCGCACGGGGGCGCCACGCGGGGCGAAGGGCGCGAGCGCCGCCACGCCGATGCGGTCGTCGAGCGAAAGGCGCACGTCGGCGTCGACGAAGCTCGGGCTCTGAAGTGCCGCGCTGAGCGGCACAGGCTCGTGCACCTCCGGAAGGCTCGCCCTTCGGCACTGCCGCGCCGCACGCACGGCCTGCTTCGGCCAGGCGTGGGCCTTTTCGTGTTCGAGCCCGTCCGCCTGCACCGAGTGCTGCGAGAACACCGGCACGACGCGGCTCACGCCGAGCTCGGTGGCCTTCTGGATCAGCATCAACATGCGCTGTCGCGCGAGGATCGCGCAGAAGAGTGAGAGCTCTGCGGGCGACTCGGGCGACGCCGGCATCCGTTCGTATACGAGCGCCTCACCGCCAGCGGCCGCGAGTCGTTTGAGGGATGCACGAAAGTACGCGCCAGTGTTGTCCGCGAGGGTAAACGCCTCCTTCTCTTGCACCTCGCGCAGCTTCAAGCCGGCCACCTGCGCGGCATCGAGCGCGATCGAAAGCCCTTCGCTCAGCGCTTGCGCGTGACGAATGGGTGCGCGCAACGCCGAAAGCGGCGCGGCTGAAACAAGAGGGCCCATGCCCGCGCACTGTACACGCCGGGAGTGCCACGCTCCATCGGACGACTCACAACGCGAACGGCGGCACCGACGGGGGCGCGGGCTCGCCTCGAATCAGCGCAGCGACGAGCGCAACGAGCCTGGGGCGCACCACCGAGAACGAGCCTAGCTCGAGAAAACGCTGTCGCGCGCGCTCGCCGAGACGCGCCCTTCGCGCCGGATCGGTGAGCAGGTCGTCGAGGGCCTGGGCGAGCGCACGCGGATCGGACGGGGGCACGACAACGCCTGCATCGTCTGCAAGCCAGCGCGGGATGTCACCCACCCGGGTGGAGACGATGGCCTTACCCATGGCGAGGGCATCGAGCAGCTTCGCCGGCAGCTGACCCCGACTCACTGCGCTCGTTTGCTGCGGGATGGCCACCACGTCGGCCGCGGCGAGGATGTCACGCAACGCCGCGAGCGACACGGGCGGCTCGAGGACGATGCGCGAGTCGGCGAGCTGCGTCACGCTGCACACGAGCTCGCGATCGAGGGTGCCTCCCACGATGCGCAGGCGAGCCGGCACCTTACACATCCGAAATGCGTCCACGAGATCGCTGAGGCCCTTGTGAGCGCGCGGTGTGCCGACGAAGACCACCGTGGGTATCGAGTGGCGCCCTGCCGCGAAAGACGCTGGATGGAGCAAAGTCTCGTCGCGCGCATGGGGCACCCACATGCCACCGTGCCGTGCATGGAGTGCCGCGCTGCTCACAGTCACCGCGTCCGCCAGCTGGGTGCGCGTCGTGAGCCAGCGTGTGTGGCTCGGGCTCGCCGTCGACAGGAGCGCCCACGGAGCGAGCAGCGCGTCGCGTAGGGGCGTGCTGAACCCGATTTCCTCGTCGTCCACGTCCGCGATGAGCGGCACATGACGCACACGCCGCGCCGCGAGCCCGAGACCGAGCGACGTCAGCTTGGGCTTGATGCTGTAGATGAGATCGCCCGTGACGAGCCGTCGCGCCAAGCTCGGCGAACGCAGCACGAAGCCCGGATAGGTGGCTGCGGTCCAGCGTCGAATCTCGAAGGGACAGGCGCCTTGCGCAGGTCGCCACAGCTCATCATGCGGCCCACAGGCGGTCACGATGTGAACATCGAAATCGCGTCCGAGCAGCTCCGCGATCACGAGGGCGCGACCGAAGGCGTTGCCCGACAGGGTGTGACACAGCACCGACACAGAGTGCGGCATGCACGCTCAGCAGATGGGCGAGAACCTGAGCTCGCGCGCCCAGCGCAGGTTGTCGAGGGAGCGCGCCGTTCGAGCTTCGGGATTCATCACGCTCGGCTGTGCCCCGTGCAAGAGCAGGGGAGGCGTGGCCTGGTAGATGTTCGCGCGCCCGTACAGTCGCCGCGTGAGCTGTGCGCCCACCCCACTCGACAGACGCGGACGGCGCCTGAAGCGATTGGGATGAATCGGGACGATCGCGAATTGCAGGAGCTCGAAGAAGGCCAGGTCGACGAAATATCCCTGGAGATCGAACCACTGCGTCAAGGAGAGCGGAGCGTGCGGTAGTCGTGTGCGCCGATGGCGAATCCAGCGCCCGTCAGGTTCGTCGTCGTCGGACGAGAACAGGTAGAGCACGCGACGCAAAGGATCGTCTGCCGTGGCCTGCCAGAGTGCGTAGGCGTCGCGCAGCAGCGTGCGCTCGTACTGCACGTCGTCCTGCAGAAACAAGACGTGCTTCGGGCGCAAGTGGCGCGCCGCGAAGAAGGCGGCCTGGTACAGCTTCCAGTAGCCGGCCTTGCCGAGGTGCTGGGCCGTGTCGACCCACGTCAAGGGATGCGACCAGCGCTGCGCGGCGACGAACCTGGGGGCGTCGTAGTCGCGTGACGACGCATCGTGCAGCACGAGCAGGTGCGGCCGGATGGGACGTCCAGCGCTCTCCATCAACATGGGCAGCGTATCGAGGATGCGGGCGCAGGCATCAGGACGTGCGTGGGTCGTGAGCACGATCAACAAGTCTGGCGGAACAGCAGCGTTCGAAAGGGAGTACGGCACCCGCGCTTGTCCGAGCTCGGACCACAGGCGTCCTTCGCTCTGGGGATCGCGCAACAGGCGCCCCGTGTGCGTTTCGAGCCACTCCACCATCTCGATCGGGTGAAACATGCGCGCCTCCCAGTCCCGCCGCGTAGGGCAGATCCTCGAGAGCGTGCCGCGCCCGAGTAACAGCCCCATAGCAGCAACGCAGAAATTGGGTCACGACACGTCGACGGCCGGTGACGCGTGCGTGACGAGCGTGTGCGACAAAACTCAGGCTTGTCTGAGCGTTTGCTGCGCGGCGACGATCGCTATCTCGGGTGTGCCGCGGGGGAAGCGGCCGCCGAGAAATGCCCTGTCCGCGCTGCGGACCTGGGCAAACGTCGCACGCGTCGTGCGTCGAAGGGGGACATGTATGTCGCTTCAGGGTGGGAGTGCGAAGTGGTTGACGCTCGGCTTGTGCAGCGTGCTCGGTGCCTGTGATCTCTCGGGGTTGACCGACGGCCTCGAGACGCCATCGCTGCCCGATCAGCAGGCGAGCTACCCTGGTGGCGGCTCCGCGCCCGCGCCAGCCCAGGGCATCCCGGCGGCATCGCAGAGCATCGGCCCCGAGGGCGGGCTGGTTCGCACCGAGGCGGCCGCGGTCGACGTGCCCGAGGGCGCCCTGCCTGAGGGCACCGTGATCACCGTTGCGCAGGTAGACGAGTCCGTGATCGTCGCGAAGGTGCCCGCGATTCTGCGAGCGGTGGCACCCGCGGTCGCGTTCACCCCACACGGGACCACCTTCGAGAAGCCGGTCACGCTGTCGCTGTTCCACGCTGGACAGGGCGCGGGGCTCGTGGTGCTGCGTCTCGACGACGAGAGCGACACGAGCTGGGAGCGCGTCGATGCTAGTTTCGCAGAGGGCGTCGCCTACGTGGAGAGCACGCACTTCAGCATCTACAACGTGAGCGAGTG
>CAYNOM010000292.1:0-7652 GCA_964398415.1 uncultured Polyangiales bacterium
CGCCCCCCGTGCGACTTGGCGACCTCACGCACGATGGTCAGGCCCAGCCCGGCCCCCGGAGCGCTGCCTGGGGCCCGGTGAAAGGGCTCGAAGACCAGCTCCCGCTCGCTGAGCGAGATGCCTGGCCCGTCGTCGTGCACGCTCAGGCGCACGCGTTCGCCGAGTGGCTCGATGCGCACCAGGATGCGTTCGCTCGCGTACTTGAGGGCGTTGGCGACGAGGTTGTCCACGGCGCGTCTGAGCGCCTCGGGCCGGCCCCTCACGTGACAGGCGGTGGGCGCGTCGAGCGACAAGACGAGCCTCCTGCGTTCTGCCTCGGCGTGCGCACCCTCGACGGACGCGAGAGCAATCTCGGTCAGATCGCACGGCGACAGCTCCGCATCACCCCGCCCGAGCGCGGCCACGTCGAGCAAGCTGGTGGCGAGGGCGGACAGTCTGTCGACTTCCTCGCGAGTGTCGCGAAGCGCCTCGCGCAGCTCAGCCACGGAGCGCTCGCGGCGCAGGGCGAGGTCGAGGCTGGTGCGCATCAACGTGAGCGGCGTGCGCAGCTCGTGGGCCGCATCGGCGACGAGCCTGTCACGCGCATCCCTGGCCGACCTGAGCGAGTCGGTGGCCTGTGCCACGACGTCACGCAGGGCCGAGATCTCGTCGCCCGTGGTGTCGGCGCTGGGAGCGCGCTCGAGCTCTCCTGCGTGGAGCGCCTCGACGTGCGACGACAGCGCAGCAAGGCGACGACGCAACGTACGCGCCTGCACGGCTTGGATCGACAAGAGGGCAGCCCCCGACACGGCGACGGCGAGGAACGCGAGCCAGTGAAAGGTGCGTGTGGCGGCATCCTGCTGCCCGAGGGTTGCGGTCAGCCTCAGGGTGTATGGCTTCTGGTCTGGCGACAGGACCGACACCGTGAGCTCACGTTCGCGGATCCCGTCGTGCTCGAGCGTCGTGAGCACCGGCGCGGCGCCGAGGGCGCGCGGGAGCAGCCGCTCCGGGTCGCGATCGGCCCGCTCCGGGTAACGCATGACGACTTCGCCATTGGGTCCGAACAGGACACCTTGTGGTGCAAACGGGCGCACGCTGTCGACCAGGGGTGACGTGGCCATGTGCAAGTGAGGCTCGTTGTTCGGTCTGTCGAACAGGCTGGCGCTTTCGATGGCCGCTTGGGCAAGCAAGCCTCGGTCGAGCGCTTGCTCGAGCGCGAAGTGAAAGAAGCGGTCGGCGGCCAACAACGCGACGGACAGCACCGCACACGGCAAGAGCGCGCCGAACAGCCACATGCGCGTCGCGAGCTTCACGTGCTTTCCACCTTCGCCACGAGCCGATAGCCCATGCCTCGTACGGCGCTGATCTCCGTGTCTCGTACGCCGGCCTGGGCGAGCTTCTGGCGCAGATAGCCGACGTACACGTCGACGACGTTGTAGGTGCGCTCGAAGTCCGTCCCCCACACCGCGTTGAGCAAACGGCTGCGCGTGAGCACCTCGCCGGGGTGCGAAAACAGCTCGGCCGCGAGCGCGTACTCTCGGGCGGTCAGCTCGACCTCATCGTCAGGGCCGACCAGCACGCGACGCACGGCATCGAGCTCGGCACTGCCCACGCCGAGCTTGCCGAGGTGGTGTCCACCGCGTCGCGCGAGCGCATGCAGTCGGGCCAAGAGCTCTTCGAAGTCGAATGGCTTCACGAGATAATCGTCGGCGCCAGCCTTGAGACCCATGACCTTTTCGCCCACGGTTCCTCGCGCCGTGAGCATCAACACCGGAGTCTGCACGCCCGAGTCGCGCAGTGAACGCAGCACTGACACCCCGTCGACGTCGGGCAGGCTCCAGTCGAGCACGATCACGTCGTAGGGAATCGTCCGTGCTTGCTGCATGGCGTCGGCGCCGCGCTCGCAGAGGTCGACTTGGTGGCCCTCTTCGCCCAGCCCACGCTGAAGCATGCGCGCCATCTTGGTTTCGTCCTCGACGATCAGGAGTCTCACTGGCCACCGCCTCGCCTTCTGCCCCGCAGCCAAGGATAGAGCACGGGCAGCACGATCAAAGTGAGCACCGTAGAGGTCACGAGCCCGCCGACCACCACGGTTGCGAGGGGGCGTTGAACCTCCGCGCCGACCCCCGTCGAGAGCATCATGGGCACGAAGCCGAGCGCCGCCACGAGGGCGGTCATCAGCACAGGTCGCGCACGCTCCAGCGCCGCGCCCCGTGCGATGGCGACGGGGTCGTCGATCTCGGCTTCGATCTCGAGCGCGCGCGCCATCCACACGACGCCGTTCATCACGGCGATGCCGGACAGCGCGATGAAGCCTATCGCGGAAGGGAGCGAGAGCGGCATGTCGCGAAGCCAAAGCGTGATGACGCCTCCCACCGCGGCGATCGGCACCACCGTGAAGACCGAGAGCGCCGAGCGCAAGCGACGAAACGTGATCGCGAGCACCGCGATGATCATCAGCAAGACAATGGGCACGACCATGGAGAGGCGGCGCGCCGCAGCCGTCAAGCTCTCATACTGTCCGCCCCACTCGAGACGATACCCGTTCGGGAGCGGCACGCTCTTCTTCGCGGCTGCCTGCGCTTCGTGAACCACCGTGCCGAGATCGGCGCCGCGCACGTTGAACCCGATCACCACGCGCCGCTGCCCGTTCTGACGGTTGACGAGACCAGGCCCGCTCTCCTCGACGACGTCGGCAACGCGCGCCAAGGGCACGACGCCCCCACTCGCGAGCGGAATCGACAGGCGCATCAGATCGTTCGCCGCAGGCGAGGTGTCGATCAGGACGCGCAGCGGAATGCGTACGGCCGAGTCCCAGGTCTGTCCGACAGAAAGCCCCATCTGGACAGACTGCACTGCGTCCAGCACGTCGCGTGCGCGCAGCCCGAGCTGCGCAGATTCGATCGGACGCGGGCGCACCGTCAGCATGGGCACCGAGGGTGGGGCCAAGACGCGCACGTCTTTTGCCCCCCGAACGGTCTCGAAGGTCTTGGCGAGCGCGTCGGCGAGCTTCCGCAACTCGAGAAGGTCGTCGCCAAACAGGCTCACCGCCACGTCGGTGACGGCGCCTCCGAGCAGCTCGTTGAAGCGCATCTGGATGGGCTGCGTGAAGCCAGGATCGCCGCCTGGCGCTTCCTTTTCGATCACGCGCTGCATCTCCGTCACGAGCGCATCTCGGGTGAGCCCTTCTCGCCACGTGGCACGCGGCGCGAGGCCGACGAACACGTCTGCCTGATCGAAGCCCATGACGTCCGTCGCCACGGCTGGACTGCCGATACGCGACACCACGCTCTGCACCTCGGGAAAATTGCGGAGAAGCACCTTCTCGAGGTGAAGAGCCTGCGCGATCGAGCCATCGAGACTGATGTCGGGAGCGCGCGTCGTCTGCACGACGAGATCCCCCTCGTCGAGTTGCGGGGTGAACTCCACACCACGCGTCCGCGCCACGAGCACGCCCACGACCAGCAACGAGAGCGCGAAGAGTGCCACCGGGACGCGGTGGCCGATGATGCGCTCGATGATCGCCGGATACACCCGATCGAGCAGGCGCACGGCCCACGGCGGGCGGCTAGGGACGTGCTCCGAGCGGAGCGCGAGCGCGAGCATCGCCGGCACCCACGTCATCGACAGCAAAAGTGCGGCACACAGCGCGAGCACGACCGTGATGGCCATGGGGCGAAACAGCTTGCCGTCGGTACCGGTGAGTGAGAGCACGGGGATGTACACGAGTAAGATCACGAGCACTGAGAAGAAGACGGGGCGTGCCGCCCGCGCTGCGATCTCTCGTACGTGATCTGGCCAGGACTCACGATCCTCCGAAGGAGGCGCGTGGAACACTCCTTCGACGAATACGATGGCGCCATCGACCAGGAGGCCGAAGTCGAGCGCCCCGAGGCTCATCAGGTTTCCGGGCAAGCGAAAGAGCGCCATGACCGCGGTCGCGAAGATCATCGACAGCGGGATCACGCTGGCGGCGATCAGGCCCGCGCGCACCGAACCGAGGAACGCGAGCAGCACGAATACGACGAGCGCACCCCCCTCGAGCAAGTTGGTGGCGACCGTGCGCAGCGTCCCTTCGACGAGCACGCTGCGATCGTAGATCACGTCGATGTGCACGTCGCTCGGCAGTGCGGCCTTCACCTCGGGCATGCGCGCGTGAATCCGGTCGAGCACTTCGAGCGCATTCTCGTCACGCAGCATCTGTGCCAGCAAATACCCGGTCTCGCCGCGACCGTTCAGCGTGGCAGCACCGAGCCTCAGGGCGGTTCCCTCGCGCACCTCGGCGATGTCGGAGACGCGTACGAGCGGCTCTGAAATCGCCACGGCTGCGAGCTCGCTGGCCTCTCTGGGTCGCGCCTGTCCTCGTAAGAGAACCTGACCTTCGCCCGCAGTGAGCGCGCCGCCGGCAGCCGCGCCATTTTGCTCCGAGATCGCGTCGGCCAGAGCAGACAAGGTCACGCCGCGCGCCGCCATCAGGGCAGGCTGCGCGACGACATCGAGGGTGCGCACCGCGCCGCCCCACGAGTTGATCTCGACCACGCCAGGCACGCCCTTGAGCAGGGGTGAGACGCGAAACGTCGCGAGCTCGAGCAGCTCGGTGCGCGTGCGTCGATCGGAGGAGAGCGTCAGGTGAAAGATCTCGCCGAGGCCGCCCGTGAGTGGGCCGAGCTCAGGGGCCTCGGCCCCGTCGGGCAAGTCGGCGAGCGCCGTGCGTTCGGCGACCATCTGCCGCGCGCGCCAGGCATCGACGTCGTCGCCGAACACGGCGGTCACGGCCGAGAGGCCGTAGCGGGACAAAGAGCGCTGCTCGACGAGGCCTGGCAGCCCGGAGAGCGCGACCTCGACCGGACGCGACACGGTGAGCTCGACCTCTTCCGGCGAGAATCCGGGAGCGCGCGTGAGCACGAGGACCTGGTTGTTGGTCAGGTCAGGCAGCGCATCGAGCGGTAGGCCGAGGGCTGGAAAGATGGCCAGCGCGGCGGCGATCAACGTGACGATCACGATGCCGAGCCGGTGATCGACCGAGAACGTGGCGAGGCGAGCTATCACAGCGCGTCTCCGGCATCGCTCGCGACGAGATCCTCGGCCTCGAGGCCCGTCACGACGACGTCGCTCGTGCCGCGCACGACGACTTCCACGTCCACCCACACGGTCTTGTCGCCCCGCTTCACGCGGACGCGAGCACCCTTGTCCGTGGTCACGATCGCGCGCGCCGGCACCGACTTCCACCCTGCACGCGGTACGATGCGTACGCGCCCGAGGGTCCCCGCGGTGAGCGCGTGCTCATCTCCCTTTTCGCGTAGCCACACGCTGCGTGAACCGTCGACTTCGTTCGCACTCGGAGCCACGGCTTCGATCTCGAGGGGGATCTCGTCGCCGAGCCCCAGCCACACGAGAGAGACGGAAGGTGGGGGCAAGCTCGCGAAGCGCGCCTCGACTCGGGTCGGCGCCTCGCCCACGATCTCCACCAAGGGGCCGCTCGCTGGGGCACGCACTTCGCCGCGCCGCGCTGACACCACCGTCACCATGCCCGCGATCGGGCTGCGCAGCGTGAGTGTGCCCCTGCCAGACAAGAGCGCGAGCGCCTCCTTGTCCGTCAGGCCCGCGGTTCGCAACGTTGCGTGCGCACTGGCCACGTCGGCACGAGCGAGGGTAAGATTCGTTTCCAGCTCGAAGAGCTCGGAGGCGCGGGCGAGCCCGTCTTTGACGAGTGGGGCGAGCTTCTGGAGCCGCGCCTGGTAGGCCTCCGCGCGCAGCGACGCGGCCGACAGCGCACCGGCCGCCCGCAGCGCGTCGGGCATGAGCACGTCGACGACGGGCGCGTTCGCTTCGACGCGCTGACCGGGTTGAACGCGGACTTGCAGCACGCGGGCCTCGAGCAGGGTGCTCACCACGGCCGACGCCTGACTCGACGCGATCACGCGGGCCGGGGCGTCCAAGAGGCCGAGCGTCGTGACCGACTGCGGTGCGCGAAACTGCGCGTCGGCGCTCGGAGCCTCCTCCCGAATCGGCTCGACCTCGCTTGGCGCCGCCACGCAGGCCGAGAGCAAGACCACCAAGGACAGCCATCGCATCATCATCGTGGGCTCCCGTCGCCAGCAGAAAAGAGCTCGCTCAAGGCGAAGCGAGCCAAGGCGTGCGCGGCGCGCGCTTCGATCGCAGAAGCTTGGGCCTCCAGTAAGGCTCTGCGTGCACGGACCCATTCGTCCGCCGAGCCCTCTCCCGCATCGAGGCGCGCGCGCTGCACGTCGACCAAGGCCTGAGCGGCGGACACTGAGCCCTGCTCGGTCGCGCGCAGCACCGCCGCCGTGTGCTCGACCTCGTGAAGCGCCAACACGCGCGCGGCGTGTGCGTCCACGACGGCCTGCGCACTCTGGCCTTTCGCCAGCGCCACTTGCGCCGCCTGGTCCGCACGTTCGCGCTCGCCGCGATCGAAGACGCCGATTTCGATCTCCCACGTCAAGAGCGCCGCCACGTCTCCGCTACCTTCCCGCCACGCCGTCGCGCCGACCGCCATCCCCGGTCGATGTGCAGCCGTGATCTCCTCGAGCTTGTGGGCTTCGACGCGCTCTCTGCTGGCGGCCTCCAGGGCCTCCGGGCTTCGCACGGCATGCTCAGTCAGATCAGGCTGCAGGTGGTCGACATCGATCACGGGTAGCTCGGCTGCCACGACCTTCGGCCCGTCGGCGGTCAAGCCGATACTCCGTGTCAGCGCGATCCCAGCTTCGAAGACGCGTCCCTCGGCGTTCAGCACGTAGAGCTCGGCCGTCGCCGCAAAGGCGCGCGCTTGTTCGAGGTCGACGCGCGTGGCCTCTCCGGCCGAAAGCGCGCGCTCGAAGTCCCGAACCAGCCGCACAGCGCCCTCGCGCTCGCTCTCCGCGAGAGCTTGCAGGGCTTGGGCCGACCACTGTGCGAGCCAGGCCGACGCCACATGCTGCCGGGTCAGGCGCCTTGCCAGCGCGCGAAGCGCTTCATCATGGGATAGCTCGGCCTCGAGCGCGCGGGCCCGCTTCTTGCCGAGCCCGGACACGCTCACACGCTGCATCACAGACGCGTACACCTCCGGGCCGCTCCTGCCCGCTTTGAGGTGGCGATAGCCCGGCTGTAGCTGCAGCACCGGGTTGAAAGGCATGCGCGAGAGGTCGTCGCGTAGCCCAGCACGCCGGGCCTGCGCGTCCTCGAGCGCGACCGCGAGCGGAACTTCCTCCGCGATCACGAGCGCTTCTGCGAACGACAAGGGTTCGGCAGCCAGAACAGCAGCAAAGAGTAGCGGCCACATGGCGCGACACTACCGCGTGCGTCCGAAGCCTGCCTGAGATGAAGCTGAGAACCTTCTCAGCGTGCGGTTCTCGGATTGGTGTTTTGGGAAGTAGCCCTCGTCACCCCAAGTGTGAACCGGCCAACGCCGCTGTTGCCGAAAGGAACGCCACTGTTACCGAAATGGTGAAGGGGTACGGAGGGGGCGACATCCACCTGGGACGACACTGTGTGCTGGCGGCTCCCGGCGCACATCCACCCAGGAGATCTTCACATGCCCACGCACTTGACTCGCCGGATTCGTGCTCTCAGCCCGGCGCTCGCCGCCTCGGTTGCGCTACTCGCGTCAGGCTGCGCACAAGACCTCGAGGGGTACGAAGCCGACGGCTTCGACGACATGGCCGACGAGGCCGATG
>CAYNOM010000293.1:0-7620 GCA_964398415.1 uncultured Polyangiales bacterium
GAAAGCAGCCCTTTGCCCTTGAAGGCGCGAACGCTGACTCCTTGCGCCAAGAGCGAGCTCGCCAGGGCTTCGGCATAGTCGTCGTAGCGCACGAGGAAGAAATTCGCGTCGGAGGGATAGACGGTCAGGGCATCGAAGCGCGCAAGGCTCTCGGCGAGCCGCGCACGCTCTTCGACGATGGCGCCGATCTGGGCCTCGAGCGTGGGCCAAAGCTCGGTGAGCGCGAGCGTAGCCACCGCCTGCGACGGGCTGCTCAAGTTGTAGGGCTGACGCACCTTTTCGATTTCGTCGGCGAGGGCGCGCGGGAGCTGGGCCCAGCCCACGCGCAGCGCGGCCATGCCGATCTTGCTGAGCGTGCCCATGATCGCCACGTTGTCGTAGCGTGCGGCGAGGTGTGCGAGCGTCTTGCCGGAGAAGGCGCCATAGGCCTCGTCGAGGATCACGAGCGCGCCCTTGGCGGCCTCGATCACGCGCACGACGTCGGCCTCGATGAAGGCGTTTCCGGTGGGATTGTTTGGCGAAGCGAGGAACACGAGGTTTGGCTCGCGCTCGGCGATGGCGTCGAGCATCGCGTCGACGTCGAGCTGAAAGCGCGCGTCGAGGGGCACCACCACGGGCTCCATGTCTTCGATGACCGAACGCATCTGATACATCACGAAGCTCGGCTCGGGAAACAGCACGGCTGCCCTGTGCCGTCCTGCGCGCGGCTCGCTCATGGCGCGCATCAGCATCGCGAGCACTTCGTCGGAGCCCACGCCGAGCACGAGGGTGTCTGGATCTGCCACGCCGAGGTGGCTGGCCAGGGCCTTGCGCAGCGCGTGTGCGCCCGCGTCGGGATAGCGGTGGTAGGGCAGCTCCGACAGCACCTCGGCGATGCGTGCGCGCGCGGCCGCGGGCAGGGGCCATGGGCTCTCGTTGGCGTCGAGCTTGGCGGGGAACGACTTGGCGAAAGCCTTGTAGGCGGACAGCGGCGACAGCTCGCTGCGCACGAGGGAGAGGAGTCGGTGGCTCATGGCTTTTGCTCCTGGGCGCGCTCGACGGCGGCGCCGGCGCTGCTCGCGCCTTTTCGGGCGCGACCCCTCTCGTCGAGGTCGCTCGGGTAGAGATCGAGGTAGGCTTCGACCACCTCTTCGGGGACGTCGTCTTGACCTTCGGGCGTACCGAGCTTCACGACATGGCGATCTGAGACCCAGCACAGCCACAGGTCGCCGCCTTCGCCGCGAACGCCGAGCACGTGCTCGCCCGCCACCTTGCGCGGCGCGACCTCGTAGCCCGGCAGGTCGCGCAGCCGTCCGCGCAGGGTCTCGGTGAGGCCCGCCGCCCGCTCGTAGACGGTCACGAACACGGGCACGACGCTCAGCGTCGTGGCGCCCCGCACGTAGGTGGCGGTGTGGCCCACGGCGGGGTTGCCCTCGATGGGCACCTCGACGTCGAGCACCTGCTGATAGCGACTGTAGCGGTAGGCGCCGAGATCTTTCTCGATCACGAAGCGCGGCGGCAGCCTGGGGCCGCAGCCGGCGACAGCCATGACGAGCAAGACGAGAGCCGAGGCGAGGCGCACCGCGGCACCGTAGCAGTCTCCCGAACGGCCTGCACTTCAGTCACTCGGGGGGCCGGGCCAGGGTGGCTCGGGCCAGAGCTCGAGGAGGAGACGCTCGCAGGGGCCGAGCCAGATGAGAAATGGCAGGGCGATGGCCGCGTTGAAGATGAGGTGGGCTAGAGCGACCGAGCGGGACGGCTCGTGACCCAGGCCGATGACGAGTGCCGAGAAGGGGCCGAGGAACGGCAAGAGAAGCAACACCCCTGCGAGGTTGAAAAGCAGGTTCGCGCGGGCTGAGCGCTTGGCGGATGGGTTCATCTTGGCGCTGGCGAGCAGGCTCGTGATCGTCGTGCCCGCGTTGGCGCCGATGGTGACGGCGATGGCGGCGGGTGCAGCGACTGACCCCTGCTGTACGAGCAGGATCGCGAGACCTGAGGTGACGCTCGACGACTGCACGAGGGCCGTCACCAGCATACCCGTCAGCGCGGCCAGGGGCAGTGAGGCCGAGGCGCCGAGCAGCTCATTGAGCATCGGCGATTGCCGCAGGGGCAGAAGGCTCGTGCTCACCAGGTCGAGCGCAAACAGTACGAAGCCGAAGTAGAAGACCGCTTTGCCGAAGATGCGCACCTTGTGCCGGGTGGAGCTGAGCAGGGTGCCGAGCACGATGAAGAACGGACCAATGCCGGTGAGCTTGAACGACACGAGCCACGCCGTGCTCGTCGTGCCGACGTTTGCGCCGAGCAAGACGGCCAGGCTGTTGCGGAAGGTGATGGCACCGGAGTCGACGAGGGCGACCACAATGGAGGAGACTGCGCTCGAGGATTGCAAGACGGCCGTGAGCACGGCGCCGAGGGCGAAGCCGCGAGCACGGTTCTTCGTCAGCGTGTGCGTGACTCGCTGCAGCGTCTCGTCGGCCGCATTCCTCAGCTCGCGGCTGAAGCCCTCGAGCCCGTAAAGAAAGAGGACGATGGCAGAGATGACGGATGCAAGGGTCTGAACGACGGTCATCAGGCCTCAGCGCGTGGAGATGAATTTGGCGAGCTCGCTCGCGATGAACATCAGCAAGCCCAACAAAGTCATCATGCCCCACCACCAAAAGGCGATGGGTTCGGTGTGAAAGAGCTGATTCATCCAGGGGGTGTAAGTGTAGAGCAGCTGCGCGACGAGCATCAGCGTGGCACCTCGAAACACCCACGGGTTCGTGAAGGTGCCAATACGCGAGAAAGGTAACCGCAAAGAACGGCAGGCGAACAGGTATCCGACTTCCATCACCACGATGGTGTTGATGGCGACGGTGCGTGCTTGCGCCTCGCTGTGGCTCAGGTGCATTGCCCACTCGAAGAGACCAAAGGTGGCGCCGCCGATGGCGAGCGAGACGAGCAAGGTGCGGATCCCGAGCGCGGCGCCCAAGATGGGCGCGTCCACGGGCCGCGGCGGGCGCGACATGAGCCCCGGTTCGCGCGGCTCGAAGATCAGGGCGGTTCCGAGCAGCACGGCCGTGATCATGTTCACCCACAGCAGCTGCACCGGGAGCACGGGCAGGGTGGTACCCATGATCACGGCGGCGAGCAGCACCGTTGCCTCACCCCCGTTGGTGGGCAGCGTCCAGGCGATGAACTTGACCAAGTTGTCGTACACGCCCCGTCCTTCCTCGACGGCGGCTGCGATGGTGGCGAAGTTGTCGTCGGTGAGGATCATGGCCGACGCGGAGCGGGCGACGTCCGTGCCGCCCTTCCCCATGGCGACACCGATGTCTGCTTGCTTGAGAGCGGGGGCATCGTTGACGCCGTCACCCGTCATCGCGACGATGTGGCCGCGGCTCTGCAGTGCGCGCACCAGCGCGAGCTTCTGATCGGGCGAGACGCGCGCGAACACCGCCACCTCGTCGGCCAGGGGCGGCAGGTCGACGTCGCCCAGCGTCGCGAGCTCCTTGCCGGTGATCGCGCGCAGGCGCCCGTCGGCGTCGCGTGCACCCGCAAGGCCGAGCTCGGAGGCGACGGCGGCCGCAGTCACGGCGTGGTCACCCGTGATCATCTTCACCTTCACGCCAGCACTCTGACAGGCCGCGACGGCGCGCTTGGCCTCTGTCCGCGGAGGGTCGATCATGCCGACCAGGCCGAGCAAGGTGAGCTCGGCGACGTCCTCGTGACCCAGATCCGTCTTGCCGGGGGCGAAGCTGCGCTTGGCCGCGACGAGCACACGTAGTCCTCTCGCCGCCAAGGCCGCGACCTCGTCGTGCACGGCCCCGACGTCGAGGGGTAGCCGGCTTCCATCTAGGCCCAGCATGTCGACGCAGTGACCGAGGAGCGCATCCGACGAGCCCTTGACGTACATCACGGGCCCTGGGTGCTCGGGCTCTGGGGAGCTGTGCAGCGTCGCCATGTACATGTGCGCCGACTCGAACGGCACCACGTCGAGGCGCCTCCATGATTCGAGCGCCCCATCGTCGAGCCCTACCTTGCGGGCCGCGACCGTGAGCGCCGCTTCGGTCGGGTCACCTTGGACCTCGATGCCATCGTCGGTCTCGACGAGACGTGTGTCGTTGCACAGCGCTCCCGCGCGTAGGCAGTCGACCGCGGTGGGCAGAACGTGGGCATCGACGCGCTTGCCCTCGCGACACAGCTCGCCGTGGGCGTCGAAGCCCACACCTGTGAGCTCGAGCTCGACGCCGCCCACGACGAGCGCGGTCACCGTCATCTGGTTCTCGGTCAGGGTGCCCGTCTTGTCGGAGCAGATGACGGTGGTGCTGCCGAGCGTCTCCACGGCCGGGAGCTTACGGATCAACGCGTTCCGCCGGGCCATGGACGAGACGCCCACGGCCAGCAGAATCGTCACCGCAGCGGGCAACCCCTCCGGGATCGCCCCCACGGCCAGGGCGACGGCGGCGTTGAACGTCTCGTCGAGCGGGCGTCCGCGCAGGGCCTCGACGGCGAAGAGAAACGCGGCCATGCCCAGGATCAACCACACGAGAAGCTGAGAAAGCCTTGCGATCCGTGCCGTGAGGGGGGTCTCGAGCTGCTTCGTGCGCGCCATCAGGCCCGCGATGCGGCCCGCTTCGGTGAGGTTGCCGACGGCGACCACCACCCCGCGGCCTTGGCCGAAGGTCACTGGCGAGCCCGCGAAGGCGAGGTTCGTGCGGTCGGCGAGGGGCGTGTCGGCGGGCAGCGCATGGAGGGTCTTCTCGGTGGGCACCGATTCCCCCGTGAGAGCCGCTTCCTCGACGCGCAGGTCTTTGACGCTCAACAGGCGCAGGTCGGCTGGGACGGTGTCGCCCGACTGCAGCGCCACGACGTCTCCCGCCACGAGCTCCTCGCTTTTCACGCGTCGCAGCGCGCCATCGCGCAGCACGGTGGCTTCGGTGACGATCAGCTTGCCGAGCGCGGAGATGGCCTGTTCGGCGCGGAATTCCTGCAAGAAGCCGATCACGCCGTTGAGCACCACGACCGCGAGGATCACGCCGGCGTCGACGTAGTCGCCGAGAAACACGGACAGGCCACCCGCTGCGATCAGCACCAACACGAGCGGCTGCACGAACTGCTCGACGAGCTTCGACAGCCAGCTCGTTCCGCTCGACATGGTGAGGGCGTTGGGCCCATCACGGAGCAGTCGCCGTCGCGCTTCTTCCGTGGTGAGGCCGCCTTCGTGGGCGTCGAGGGCTGCAAAGAGCTGGGGCAGCTCCTCTGCGTGGAACGCGTGGCGCGGCTGAGCGGTCGGGGCCATGGACCGAGTGTGGTGGAAGCGGAGAGGATGAACAACGTCCCGTGGCCGCGTCAGCAGGCACGCATCTCGAGTCGACCGGCGTCGGCGTCGAGAAGTGCCGTGGCCCCGAGCAAGAGCGGCCGGTTGTCGTCGACGTGTCCGACGGGCGCGTCTTTCACGAGCGGCACGCCGAGCTGTCCGAGGCGCTCCTCGAGCACGTGCTCCACCGTGGTGCCGTCCGGGCCTGGGCCACACTCGGTGAACTGACCGAGCACGATGCCGCGCACGCCCTCGAAGAAGCCAGCCTGCAACATTTGGGTGACCATGCGATCGATGCGGTAGGGGCGCTCGCTGATGTCTTCGAGCACGAGGATCGTGTCGTCCATGGGGGGCGCGTAGGGCGTACCACTGAGCGCACACAGGACGGTGAGATTGCCGCCGAACAGGCGCCCTTCGGCGCGTCCGCCGTGCACGCGCGTCAGCGACGTGAGCGGCCGCGGATCGAGGCCCTCCAAGAGATCGATCCACTGATCGCGCACATCCATGGACGCGTCGGCCAGGGAGCACACCATCGGGCCGTGGATCGAGCACAGTCCCGCGCGCGCCCACAGCGCGTGCAGCGCCGTCACGTCGCTGAACCCCACGAGCCACTTCTCCGCACGGCGAATGCGAGCCACCTCGAGGCGAGGCAGAAGCCGCGTCGCGCCGTAGCCGCCGCGCGCTGCGATGAGAGCTCCGTGGCTGGAATCGTCGAGCGCGCGCTCGACATCGCGTAGCCGCGCGTCGTCGTCTCCCGCGAGAAAGCCCGCGCGCTCGAACAGCGCCTCACCCAGCGTGACGTCGTAGCGCTCGCGCAGAAACGGCAGCCCCTGCTCGAAGCGTGCGACGTCGAAGGGGCTCGACGGGGCGATCACGTGGACGCGCGCGCCGGGCGCGAGCGGTGCAGGTCGGAGCAGGCTCAACCCGCGCCGCCGATGGCCTTTTCGGGACGCTCGGTGAGCGATGCCTTGATGTAGTCGCGGTTCATGCGCGCGATGAAGGCGACGCTGATCTCCTTGGGGCAGGCAGCCTCGCACTCCTTGTGGTTGGTGCAGGAACCGAAGCCCTCGGCGTCCATCGTGCGCACCATGGCGAGCACGCGACGCTCACGCTGGGGCTGACCCTGCGGGAGCAGCCCGAGGTGGCCGATCTTGGCGCTCGTGAACAGCGATGCAGAGGCGTTGGGACAAGCCGCGACGCAGGCCCCGCAGCCGACGCAAGCGGCCGCATCGAAGGCCATGTCGGCCTCGCGCTTCGGCACGCGGATGGTGTTCGCTTCGGGCGCGGAGCCCGTGCGCACCGAGATGAAGCCGCCTGCCTGGATGATGCGATCGAGGGAGCCCCGATCGACCACCAGATCGCGCAACACCGGGAACGCCTTGGCGCGGAAGGGCTCGACCCAAATCTCGTCGCCGGTCTTGAACGTGCGCATGTGGAGCTGGCACGTCGTCGTGGCGCCCTGGGGTCCGTGGGGCACGCCGTTGATCATCAACCCGCACATGCCGCAGATGCCCTCGCGGCAGTCGCTGTCGAACGCGATGGGCTCGTCGCCCTTTGCGATCAGCTTCTCGTTCAGGATGTCGAGCATCTCGAGGAACGAAGCGTGCTCGGTGACCGTCAGCTCGTAGTGGACGAACTTGCCCTCGGCCTTGGGGGCAGGCTGCCGCCACACGTGCAAGTGGATGTTCAGCTCGCTCACTTGTAACTCCGCTGGCTAGGCTTGACGTATTCGAACTCGAGCATCTCCTTGTGGAGCACGGGCTCCCCGGGATTGCCCTCTTCGCCGCGGAACTCCCAGGCGGCGACGTACTGGAAGCGCTCGTCGTCGCGCCGGGCCTCGCCCTCCTCGGTCTGGCTCTCGACGCGGAAGTGGCCGCCGCAGCTCTCCTCGCGGTGCAGGGCATCGCGGGCCAGAAGCTCGGCCATCTCGAGGAAATCGGCGACGCGGCCCGCCTTCTCGAGGCTCTGGTTGAGCGTGTCGCCCGTGCCGCTGACCGCGACGTCGCGATAGAACTCGGCACGGAGCGCGGGGATCTTCGCGAGCAGGGTCTTGAGGCCTTCTTTGCTGCGGGCCATGCCGCAGTACTCCCAGACCATGAGCCCAAGCTCGCGGTGGAAGGAGTCGGGCGAGCGCTTGCCCTTGATCGAGAGCAGCTTGTTGATGCGCCCGGTGACGTCGGCCTCGACCTTTTTCACCTCGGGGTGCGACGCGTCGAGCTTCTTCAAGCCACCGCCGGCGGCCTCCGTGCCGATGTAGTTCGCGACGGTGGAAGGCAGCACGAAGTAGCCATCGGCGAGGCCCTGCATGAGCGCGCTCGCGCCCAGGCGGTTGGCGCCGTGGT
>CAYNOM010000294.1:0-7597 GCA_964398415.1 uncultured Polyangiales bacterium
GCTCGCCCTGCATCGTGTTCATCGACGAGCTCGACGCCATCGGCAAGTCGCGCGGCGGGCTTGCGGCCATGGGCACCCACGACGAGCGCGAGCAGACCTTGAACCAGCTCCTCGTCGAGATGGACGGGTTCGACGCGTCGAGCGCCGTGGTGATCATGGCGGCCACGAACCGTCCCGAGATCCTCGACCCCGCGCTCGTGCGCGCGGGGCGCTTCGACCGGCAGGTGCTCGTCGACCGACCCGACGTGAAGGGCCGCGAAGAAATCCTCGAGGTGCACGCGCGCAAGGTCAAGCTCAGCGCAGACGTGTCGCTCAAGGTCATCGCGCAACGCACGCCGGGCATGGTCGGCGCCGACCTTGCGAACATCGTCAACGAAGGTGCGCTCGCGGCGGCACGACGTGGCGTGCAGGTGGTGGGGCAGGAAGACCTCGAAGAAGCGATCGATCGCATCCAGCTCGGCGTGAAGAAGAAGAACCGGGTCATGGGCGCAGACGAGAAGCGGCGCGTCGCCTTCCACGAGAGCGGCCACACCCTGGTCGCGCTGTCGGTGGGTCACGCCGATCCGGTGCATCGCGTGACGATCATCCCGCGCTCGGTTGGCGCCCTCGGCGCCACGTTGCAGCTGCCCACCGAAGACCGCTACCTGATGACGCGCGAGGAGCTCATCGATCGCATCTGCGTGATGCTCGGTGGGCGCGCTGCGGAAGCGGTCGCCTGTGGCGACGTATCCACGGGGGCACAGAACGATCTCGAGCGCGTGACCGAGACCGCACGCCAGATGGTGTGCCGCTTTGGCATGAGTGAGAAGCTCGGACCCGTGACCTACGGGCGCTCTCAGTCCCTGCGTTTTCTCGAATCGGCCTACGCGAGCGAAGAGCGCAATTTCAGCGAGGAGACGGCGCGCGCCATCGACGCCGAGGTGCGAGAGCTCGTCGAGACCCAATACGCCCGTGCCAAGCAGATCGTCGAGCAGAAGCGAACGACGCTCGAGCACATCGCGACGCGCCTGCTCGAAGTGGAAACGTTGGAACGCAAAGAGCTCGAAGAGCTCGTGTCGCTCTGAGCCCGGATGCTCAGCCGCAGGTCTTCTGGCGCACGCGGCTCAGCCAAGCCGACACGCGGGGGTGCTCGTCGCAAAGGGCGCGTGCTTCGGGCGTCTCACACATGGCATCGAGCTGCACGGCCACGGCGACGTCGGCCAGCGTGAGCGCCTTGCCGAGTAGAAATGGCCCGTTGCCGAGCTTGTCTTCGAGGGCGTCCATGTGGCGTCGCACGTCGTCGAGCAGGCGCTGGGGGGCTCTACGACCTATGCCCTGGGCCCAGAGCATGATGCGCAAGAGTGTCGGAAACAGGCGCTTCAGGAGCGCCTTCTGCAGAGGTGGCTCCTGCTCGAGCAGCTGTTCGAGGCGCCTCGCCGTGTTGTCACGCAGCGAGAAATGCAGGGCCATCTCGTAGTAGTAGAGGCTCTCATCCGCCCAATCCTCGAGCATGTGACACAGGGCTCGTTCCTCGGCAGAGGCGGGGATGAGCGCCGGCTCCGGAAAGCGCCGCTCCAGGAAGTGGGCGATCTCGGTCGAGTCGTGGATGCGCTGCCCGTCGATTTCGATGGCGGGCAACTTGCCCGTCGGGGAGTAGGCGCGCCCCAGGACTGGCGACACCTCCTGCACCTCGAACGGGATGTTCTTGTAGCGCAGGATGCGCCGCACCTTGTCGCAGAAGGGCGAGCGCTCCATCTGGTAGAGAGTGAGCATCGCGGCGAGCATGAAGAGCATGGCCGCCTCTGTCGAGGCTGCGTGACGCGCGCTGCGCGGTATCTCAGAAGCGCCCGCTCAGAGACAGCCCCATGGCATCAGGGCCTGCCTGCACGCCGTAGCGCAGCTCGCGCTGGATCGCGCGCCGACGCAGGCGCAGGGCCCGCATCTCGGGCGCGAAGGCCCGTCGCTCGTCGAGACGCCGCGCGAAAAGCACGCTGCCTCCGATGCCTACGCCGAGCGTCAGCACGCTCAGCACGGCCGACACGCGCGATGCGTTGCGCAGGCGATCGGCGTCCCGTTGGGTGAGGTCTTCGTAGTCCTCGTCTTCATCGGCGATGCCGCGCTCGATGGCTTCGGACGCACTCCACATGGCGACACCCGCAATCCCGAACAGCGCGGCGCCACCGAAGCCGGCGGCCATCATGGCGATCGGGCCGCCGATGGGGTGATGGTTGCGTTCGGCGCGGAGCGCGTCGAGCCGCGTGTCGATCTCGGCGAGCTCTTGCCCCAGCTCGTGGTTGTGCGCGGGATCGATCAGCGCGGGCGCGCCACGGGGGCCGACGGCGCGATGGGTGACGCTGGGAGCGTCCGCAGCCGGCTCCGACGCGGCCACGGGGGGCGGTTCGGGGGCGGCCGGCGCGTCCGCGGGTGCAGCATCGACGGCTGGCTGCGTTTCGCTGTCGGCGGGCGCGCCCTGTTCGGGGCCTGGCGCTGGCGGTGCTTCATCTTGAGCCAGCGCGACCGAGCCAGCCAGCCAGCATGCGAGCAAGAGAGATCCAAGGAGCTTGTGCATGATCCTCCCCTAACACGAGTGACTGCGTGGGCTGTTCCGCCTCCGCTCGCGAGGCTCAGCGCCGTGCTCGCACGGCTTCCTCGAAGATCGACTGCACGTCGCGTGGCTGAAAGCCGAGCTCCTCACGTGCGCGCCGGTCGTCGAAGCGCAAGGCGTAGGGTACGGGGACGGGGATGCGCAACCACGGGGCGCGCCCACCCGCGCGCTTCCACGCGTTACCGAGCTGCCACAGGGAGGCGTTCGAGCCTTGCAGGTTGTAGGCCTTGCCGACCGAACGCTCGGGGTGCTCGAGCGCGAGGGCCACGGCCTCCGCGACGTCGGCGGCGTGCACGACGCCGATCTGGGTCAGTACGGGAAAGGGCGCGATGGGCAGCTTGAAGAGCGTCTCGAGCGCGCGTACGAGCAGCGGATCGTCTGGCCCCGTAATGCCACAGGGCCGAAAGCTGGTGAGGGCGATGCCGTGCTTTTCGGACAGCTCCCAGGCGATGCGCTCGGCGGCTGCCTTCGACTCGGCGTACGCGTCGAGCATGCCCTTGCGCCGGCCCATGCGCAGGGGCGTGCGCTCGTCGAGACGAAACACGGAGCGCGGGTAGGCCGCCGTGGACGACACGCAGATGGCGCGGCGCACACCGGCTCGCGCGATGGCCTCGAAGACGTTTTGGGTGCCCTGCACGTTGGTGCGCTCGGTTTCGGCGGGCTTCGTGAATGCGACGAGGCCCGCGTTCGAGATCACCGCGTCGCTGGCCTCAAAGGCCTGGGCGAGCGCGTCTGGCTCGGACAGGTCCGCGCGTCGCACCTCGACGCCTCGCGCCGCGAGCGGCCGCGCCTTGTCGGGATTGCGCACGACGGCCACCACGTGGGCGCCGCGCGCGAGCAAGTTGTCGACGAGATAGCCGCCGAGAAAACCCGTGGCTCCGGTGATCGCGAGGGTCGAACCTTTCAGCTGCACCGGGCAGCCATAGCGCACTCTCGACGGCGGACGTACCTCGAAGACGCTCACTTCTCCGCGCCGTGCGCGCGCTGCTTCTGCTTGCGGATTAGCCGGTGCAGGTACACGCGATCCATCTGCGCCTCTCGGGCGCCGCGGGATACGTTGCCGCCCGTGCGCTCGAGCAGCGCCTTGACGTACACGCGCTCGAACTCGGCGATCGCCCGCTTGCGCGCCTCGGGGTAGGACAGCCCGACCTCGACGTACAACGGGTGGTTCATGTCACGCGCCGCGGGCTCGGCCGCATTGCTTGGAGCTGCAGGTGCCGCAGCCTCCTTCGTGAGCGTCGTACCGGCAGGAAGGACTCCCGTCGATGGCGCGTGCTCAAAATGGTCGTTTCTGTGGGAATTGTGGGTGGAATCTGAGGAAAATGACATCGGGGGACCTCGTCCCACTTCCTACGCATGCGCCGTGCCAGCGGCGAATCGGGCCGGTAGGTGTGTGCGCTGTGTGTGCTCGATCGCGCTCGGGGCGTGTTTGCGGTGTGCACGTGTACCTGCACTCACAGTGGTCGTCGGTTACACCCAGCAGATATCGGAGGCGTGTTTTCCAGGAATCGGAGACCGTGAGCGGAAATGTGGTTCGCACAACGCATGACTTTGGCGTCACATGTGTGAGATGTGAGCCACAGGAGCGTGCGCATTGGACACATTGTGGATTCGCAGTAGCCAGGTGGACGCCGTGATCGGTGCCGTCTCGCTGCAGATGCGATAGAGCACGCTCGAACGGAGGACGTGCAGATGAAAGCGATGCTGGCGCACGCATGGTGTGAGCCCTCGGAGTTGAAGCTCACCGAGCTTCGGGATCTCGAGGCGGGTGAGGGCGAAGTCGCGATCGACGTGAAGGCCGTCGGGACCAACTTCCCCGACATCCTGATGGTGCAGGGCAAATATCAAGTAAAGCCGCCCTTTCCCTTCGCGCCCGGCGCCGAAGTGGCGGGCGTTGTGCGCGCGGTAGGGGAGGGGGTGACGCGTTGTCGGCCCGGCGACCGCGTGCTCGCCATGCTCGGCTTCGGTGGCTACGCGACCCAGGCGGTGGCGAAAGAGGCCCAGGTGTTCCGCATCCCGGACATGATGCCCTTCGACCACGCGGCGGCCTTCACGATCGTCTACCAGACCTCCTACTTCGCGCTCGCGCTGCGCGCTCCAGTGCAGCCCGGCCAGACGTTGCTGGTGCACGGCGCAGCGGGGGGCGTGGGGGTCAGCGCGGTGCAGATCGGCAAGGCGCTGGGTGCGCGCGTGCTCGCGACCGCAGGCAGCGAAGAGAAGCGCGCGTTCGTCAAGCAGCTCGGTGCGGACGAGGTGTTCGATTCGCGAGATGCGAGCTGGGTCGATGCCGTGCTGCAGGCGACGGGCGGCAAGGGGGCCGATCACATCTACGATCCCGTGGGCGGCGACGTGTTCGACCTGTCGCTCAAGTGCATCGCCTTCTCCGGCAACCTGCACGTCATCGGCTTTGCCTCGGGCAAGATCCCGAGCTGCGCCATGAACCGCGTGCTGCTCAAGAACATCTCGCTCGTGGGTCTGCATTGGGGGGCCTACCAGCAAAAGGATCCGGCACAGGTGCCCAAGGCCATGGCGGCGCTGTTCGCGCTGTACGAGGCGGGCAAGCTCCCAGTTCAGATCGGGGGCTACTACCCGCTCAAGCGCGCCGCGGACGCCCTCGCGGACATCGCCTCGCGCCGGGCTCAGGGCAAGATCGTCCTCACGATTCCGTGAGATTCGGGCCAGGCGATCGCCGCCATGGCGGAATGCTTCGGGAATGCTGTAACAAGCGTTGACATTCGTGGCCGAACCCGCGACCTCCGCTTGTGCCCCAAGTGTAGCTTCTGTAAATCTCGACGGGCCGGGCGCGTTGCGGAGGGCGGTGCGGCTCGGGCTTGTTGGGGGCGGTTCCGCCGTCGGGCCGCGCGGTGCGGGGGGATTCTTGGAGCGCAATCAGGGACAGCATCCCGATCATCCACGGCCAGCGAGCGGTGAGCTGCTCGGCCGCTACAGCCTGCTCTCGCAGATCGCCGAAGGCTCTCTGACGACGATCCACCTGGCGCGGCAGCACGGCGAGGCGGGCTTTCAGCGCAGCGTCGTCGTGAAGCGACTCAAGCCCCTGTTCGCGCGGCAGCCCGAGTACGTCGCGCTCCTGGCGGACGAGGGGCGCATCGCCGCAGGGCTCCATCACGCGAATCTGCTCGGCTGCCTCGATATGGGAACCGAGGGCGGCGGCTACGTCGTGATGAGCTACGTCGAGGGCGCGAGTCTCGAGTGGCTTCTCGCGCGGGCAGGTCACGAGCGCCACGCGCGGTACTTGGTGCCGGCGGTCGTCGACGTGCTGAACGGTCTGCACGCCGTGCATACGACGCTCGACGCCGAGGGAACGCCGCTGTCGATGGTGCACCAGGCGCCCCATGCCCACCACGTGCTGCTCGGCATCGACGGCACGGCGCGTCTCATCGATTTCACGCAGGCGCGCGCCCAAAATCTCCCCGTGAGTCGGGCGCGCAGCGAGCGCTTGCACGTTGCGCACATGGCGCCCGAGATGGCGCTGTCGCCCGATCGCGTCGACCATCGCGCCGACCTGTTCGTGGTTGGAGCGATGCTGTGGGAGGGGCTCACGGGCGAGCGCCTGTTTGCGGGCGACAGCGATGCGCAGACCTTCCAGAACCTCTTGCACCGCCGCATTCCGCGTCCGAGTGAGGTGGGGCTCAAACCGCCGCGCGCGTTCGATGCGATCTGCATGCGGGCGCTCGCGCGGGATCCCCAGGCCCGGTATGTGTCAGCGCTCGAGATGGCACGCGACCTACGCGACACGGCGCTCAATCACGCGCTCTACGCCACGGCGGGCGAGATCGGGCAGTGGGTCAAGGCCCTCGCGGGCGGGCTCCTCATCGAACGCCGGCGCGCGGCCGGGGCCGAGACGCCCTCTCAGGAAATGCTCATCACGCCCACGCCCTCGACCAGTGGCTTTTTCGAGTCGACGCGGCTCCCCGACCCCTACGGCAGCGGGTTGATCTTCGGTGGCTCGTTCTCGCGCGTCGATCCCAAGGCAGGCTTCGATCCAGACAAAACGCCGCTCTTTTCGGGGCGCAGTCGTGAGGATGAGCCCACGGCCCGCATCGTCACGGGGCCGCGCCCGCCGAAGACCGCCGTGCCCCATGCGCGTGCGGCCGGGCCCGCGAGCGAGCCTCCCGCCGACCTCACGGACGCCGACAAGACGCGCCCGAAGGGCTTTGTCCCCGCGAAGGCGGGGGCGCGGCGCGAGGTCGGCGTGGAGAGCCCTGGCTCCTACAGCAAGGTGAGCGGCGAGCGGCGTGCTCGCTCGAGCGCGGCCCCGGCCGACAACCCGCCTGCGTTGCCCGAAGGGCGCATGACGCTGCCCCCGAAGTTGGCTGCGTCGCCCGGCTCGAGCGTGTCTGCGAAGGGTCGCCCGCGCGCTGCCGTCGATGCGCCTTCGCGCCACGATCGCCGCGCCGACTCCACTCCCGTGCGACGCAGCGTGCCGACGGGCCCCGTGGGCTTGCCGTACGCCGACGCTGCGCCGAGCAGGGCGCCCAAGGCGTTCGAGACGCCGAAGGCGCCGCGTGCGCTCGAGGCACTCGATGAGCGCACAGCATCGCGCGCCAACGTGCTCGTGGCACCCCGTGACAGTCTGGCGCCGCCCAACACGGCGGCGATCACCACGCGGCCACCGCCCGCCGAGCCGCCCGCGCACAAGCGCGGCAACGGCGTGATGTGGGCGGCCACGCTGGTGCTCGCGACGATCATTCTGGTCGCAGCCGCGATTTCCGTGCGCGAGCGTTTCATGCCCCCGAATCGCGTCACGGTTTCCCAGCCGAAGCCCGAGCTTCCGAGCGCGGCTCCTTCTGCTGCGCCTCAGCCCGCGCCATCTGCCCCAGCGCAAGCCGCCTCCCCGATGCCCAAGGGCCCACGCTCGAGGCGCCAGACGAGGGCGAGGCGCTGCCTTCTTCGGCCGACGACGAGCCGAAGCCTAAAGAACGCGAGCTCGAGGCCGAGCCTCGCCGACCCGCATCGCGAGCGAGGACGGGAGCGCAGGGCAAGACCCAGCCC
>CAYNOM010000295.1:0-6942 GCA_964398415.1 uncultured Polyangiales bacterium
ACGGGGGATGCGCGCTTCCTATCACGACGTGCAGGACCTCACGCGGCTCGCGGGGCTTTCGGGTGATGAGCTGCGTGTGGCCTTTCGCAGCGGCCTGGCCCACCTGGCCGCGCAGGCTGCCTTGCGTCCGCTGCCCCTCGAGGGGCTCGACCCCACTGCCCTCGAGCGCAGCGTGGCGCGCGCCCTCGAGGAGGGCCTGTTTTCCGACCTGACCTGGCTCTCGTCCTCGAGCGCGGCGATGGCGCTCTACGAGCTGATGTCCGCGCTGCCGGAGGGAGAGTCGAAGGCACAGCTCAACCAGGCGGTGGTCTCCTGGTTGGCGGAGGCCGATGCCTCGACCTTCACGGCGCTCGCGACGGCCCTGGCGCAGAGCACGCGGGGTGGGTTCGCGAACGCGCGCATGCGCTCTCGGGTGTCGCTCGCGCTGATGCTGCCCCTGTCGCGCCACGCGCGCGTCGACGACCTGGCCCTGTCGTTGATCTCCCAGCCCGACTACGCACGGGAGTGGGTCGAGTGGCCATCGCAGGCGTCCTTGCCCTCGCGTCGTCTGGCCGCACGCGTGCTCGAGTGCGCGGCGCGCGCGGCCGCACACCGCTTCGCGCAGCGCGACGACTCGGGCCTTCGCGCCCTCTTGGTGCCGGGCGTGAAGGCTGCGTGGGATCGCTTGCTCGCCGATCGTGAGTCGCTCGTGTGGCGTCACGTGGCCGTCGCCCGAGGCTTGCTCGCGGCGACCTCGCCCGACGTCATGAGGGAGCTCGAGCGGGCGCTGGACGCGGAGCTGACGCCCACCGAGTGGCGACGCGGGGCGGCTTCGATCGCTGCCGCCATCGCGGTCGTGCCGACCGACGCCGTACGCATGGCCCAGCAGATGCTTGGAAGCGCTATCATCCAGAAGGACCCTGGGGTTCCCGCGGCCATGCTCTACGGCATCGCGCGTGCCGCCGAAGCCCAGCCCGAGATCGCCCAGCGCCTCGTGATCCCGCTGCTCAAGCTCGGGGGCGCCCAGGCGGTGGAGGCGTTTCTCGAGATGCTGGACGAAGGGCCGGGTGTCGAGCTGTTCGAGGAGGGCCTCTCGCGCGCGGCCGCGATCCTCGAAGAGCAGCTCGCGAGCCCGTCGGTCCACGCAGACGACGGCGCCTACGCGGTGATGGCTTTTCTGCTCGAGCGCTGTCGCAACCCTGAGGGTCACGCGAGTGCCCCGGATCGCGCGGTGCGTGCAGCGCTGCTCGCCTTTGCCGACGAGGGCGCGGTGGCCGCGCTGCAGCAAGGCAAGCTCGCGCTCGATGCGGCCTCCCAGGCCTTTTCGCGTTTGGCCGCGCTCGACCTCGACTCGCGCGAGGGGCGCGTTCAGATGGTGTGCAGCCTGAGCGAGCTCGACGGCGGGTTGTGCGCGAGCTCGACGCTCACGGATCTCATCGCGCTCGGCGCCGACGAGGGCGCGTCGCTCGAGCAGCTCAACAGCCTGTACGATGAGCTGACCGCCCTCTTGCTCACTGCCGAGCAAGCGCCGAACGAAGAAGTGCAGGTGGCGCACGCTACGCTGCGCATGCGGCGCGTGCGCACGCTACTGCACCTGGTCGATGCCGATGGCAGCTACGGCGACGAGGTCGACTGGGTCGAGGTGCGTCAGCCGCGGCGCCTGCGTACGGCGCGCACGCTGCTCGCACGCGCCCGGCGCGAGGCCCACAGTCCCCTGCGGCGTGCGGTGCTCGCGTGCCTCGCGCGCTCCTTCGATGCGCTCGTGCGCGAGGAGATCTTCGAGCTCTCCGACGTGATCCTGTGCGCATCACTCTACGTGCCGGAGCCGAAGGACGTGGCCACGCTCGCTGAAGCCAGCATGGTCGCCGAGCTCGAGGCGCACTTGTTCGCGCTCTCGGAGCTCTCACGCAAGGCGCTCTCGACCGCCGACAACGTCACCGTGCGACGCGAGGGCATCGAGGCGCTTGGGACGCTCGTCGATGCGCTGCCCGCGGCGCACTCGCCGCGCGTCTCGATGCTGCGCTGGGCCCTGCTTCGGCTGAAGCTCGGTCTCTCGGCCTTGTATGCGGCGCGTTCGCAGAGCGAGATCGCAAGCCCCGATGGCGGCAACGCACTCGAGGAGCTCGCGGAGGCCTTGCAAGCCTTGGCCCAGCTCGTGGCCGGGACGCGTCGCAGGCTCTCTCCCAATGCCCAGGTCGCCCTGCCGCAGCTCGGAATCCGCGTGAGGCAGCTCGGTACGGCTTTCGAGCAGGCGGTCTCGACGCGCAGTCCCGAGCACCTCGTCGCGCCGATTTTGGCCCTCGAGCAGTGCCTCAACGCCGACCTGTCGCCGCCCTTTGCGTTGCCCATCGCGCGCGTGATCGGTGCGCTCAAGACGCTGCCCATCGATCCCCCCGGCGCACGCAGCGGGGGCAAGCTCAGGCGCGTCACCTCGCCCGGCATCGAGGAGCGCAGCATGCCTCCCTGGATGCCCACGAATCGTCTGCTCGGCGGCTTTTACGTGCTCCATCCCCTAGGCGAAGGTGGCGTCGGCTCGGTGTTCGTGGTGCGCCGCGCCGACGAGCGCGATGACGAGCGCGCCGAGGTCTTTGCGCTCAAGGTGCCTGAGTACAACGGGGCCGTGTCCAACGTGCTTTCCGAAGCCGAGTTCATGAAGATGTTTCGCGAGGAGGCGGGCGCGTTGCTCGCCTTGCCTGACGACGTCGAGAACCTGGCGCGCTTCGTGACGTTCGACGCCGGCATCAAGCCCAAGCCCATCCTCGTCATGGAGCACGTGGAAGGGCCGAGTCTCGAGCGCCTGCTCTCGCGTCGTCACATGGACGTGGCCCAGGCCTTCGAGATCTTGCTCGGCATCGCGAAGGGCCTCGCGGCGATGCACAAGACGGGCATCGCACACCTCGATCTCAAGCCCTCCAACGTGATCCTGCGCAACTTCTGGGGCGGGGGGCTCGTGCCGGTGCTCGTCGACTTCGGCCTCGCGGGACGCAGGCTGCGCCCGGGTTGCGGTACCGCCAACTACGCGGCGCCTGAGATCTGGGGTGCAGACGTGGAAGCCGACGGTGATCCACGGCCGGCCGACGTCTATGCCTTCGGCTGCCTCGCGTACGAGCTGCTGACGGGCGACGTGCTGTTTGGCGCCGACACCGACTTCGCCATCGTGTCGGCGCACATCTCCCACGATGGCGCGCCGGCGCAGGTGCAAGCGATGCATACGGACCTCGCGCTCCGGGCCCTTGCAGACCTGCTCATGAGCTGCCTGAGGCAGAAGCCGAGCGCGCGCGTGACGATTCACGAGGTCATTCGGCAGCTGCCGTTTCTCGCGCGGGAGCTCGAGTCGCGCGCCTGGCCCCTGCTCGCATCGCTCGGCGCGCTCAGCCGTCCGCTACGCCACAGCCGCCCTTGAGGTCGGCTTAGCGCGCGAGCGTGGGACCAGCATCTTCGCTGCCAACGATGCCGCAGGCATGGGCCACGTCGTCGCGATACAGGCGCCACAGGGTGACCGCGTTCGTCATGGCTTCGACCACGCGACTGTGGTCGTGCTCTGCCACATGATCGAGCACCGCCCAAGCGGCCTGCCGGTGCTGGCCTTCCACCGAGCGATGGGCACGCGTGAGCGCGAGGTGCGACTCGGGCAGGCCGTAGTGTTTGACGAGTGGGTGCTCTGAGAGTGGCGGAAGAGGTCGCTTCTTCGCCCGCTCGTCGATCTCGCCCCGCTCGAAGGCTGTGCCCTCGAGAAACAGCGTCGTGACGGCGGTGGCCACGGCCCAGCCCTGCTGCTCGGTGGCAGCATCCAGAAAATCGCGAAAGCGCTGCGCAGCAGGCAGGAGCGTCACGTTCTCGAAGCGCGACAGATCCATGCCGAGGCCCCGCGGGTACTCGAGGAACAACTCGGGATGGGGCCTTCCCGCGGCGATGCCGCCGGTTTCCTCTTCGTACACGTTGGCCACGAGCTCGCGCCGCACGCTTGCGATGGGGCACTGCACGTAGGCGCGCGCCACGAGCACCGGAAAGTCGCGCACGTAGACGGCGTACTCCTGCTCGAGGTGCACGTGCAGCCGATCCTTCGGCACGAGCCCGCCCGTGAAGGCTGGCCACGCCCAGTGGGTTTTCTGTTCCATGCATTGGAGCAGGGCTTCACGAAATGCGTTGCTCTCCACCTTGGTATCGTACCGAAAGCGAAGGCGACAGGGCGACCCGAGTTGAACGGATCTCTGTCGCCGCGCGGCACTATCCGCCGCGCTTGGTGGTGAGCGGAACCTCGAAGGAGATGGGTGCACCCTGTGGAGCGAAGCGCATGGCTCGCACGGCCTTCTCGATGCAACGCCCGACCGCCGTGGCGCGCAACGTGTGCGGCGCGACCTCGGCTTCGGTGACGACGCCGTTTGCGTCGAGAGCGATGTGTACCGAGAGCTTGGCCTCGCTCGAGACGTCGCTGGGATGCTCGTTGACGCAGCGTACGACCCCTTGCTTCTGCTCGCGGAAGCCGCGCGAAAGGGCCCGCGCGGCAAGTCCGGCGCCCGAGCTCGCACGGGGCGTGACACGCGGCGCCGCGTCGGCATCGGGCGCGAGCTGCGAGGTGTGCACGGGCTCTGTTGCGTCGTTGGGATCGCGCGCGGGTTCGTCGACGGCCTGTGTCTCGGCGCTCGATTTGGCGTCGGCTTTCACCACGATGAAGCGTGCGCTCGGCTCGCTGTCGTTGCGCGTGAGTGACACGGCGAGCGCTGCCCCCGCAGCGACGAGCGCGAGTGCGCCTAGACTGAGCCACAGCGCGCGCGCTCGCTTGGATCTGTTCGGCTTCGAGAGCTCCAGGAGGTCCAGCGTGCTCGCCTCACCCTTGAGGCGCCTCTGGCTGTGGGCGAGCAGCGTGGCGGCGTTGTCACCGGCGCTCGAGCTCGCCTTGCGCCACGAGGGGGGGCGGGCTCGTTGCTCGAGGCGCGCAGCAGCCTCGGAACCGAGCGCTTCTGCGGCCACAGCGAGCAGCGCCTCCTGCATCTCGCGCGCGTCCGCGAATCTGTCTGCTGCGCGCCTGGCCATGGCGCGCGCCACGAGATCGGAGAGGGGCTTGCCGACATCAGGCACGACGTCGATCAGCGGGGGGGCTTGCTCGCTCATGATCTTGAGCAGCAGGTCACCCGGATTCTCGCTGTAGAACGGCATGCTGCCGCTGATCAGCTCGTACATCACGACGCCCATCGAGTAGACGTCCGTGGTCTTGCCGAGCGTGCGCTCGCCGCGGGCCTGCTCGGGCGACATGTATGCAGGCGTGCCGAGCACGCGGCCTGCCCCCGTGGTCGACAGCGAAGCGCGCGGATCGCCGTCGACGATCTTGGAGATGCCAAAATCGAGGATCTTGGGGAACACCCCCTCGCGCTCGTCTACGAGAAAGATGTTCTCGGGCTTGAGATCGCGGTGCACCACACCCGCGTCATGGGCTGCGGCGAGGCCATCGAGCGTCTGCGAGATGACGGCGAGGATCCAGTCGAAGGGCACAGGATCGCCGCGCCCCAAGACGTGCGCCACGGTTTCGCCCTGCAAGAGCTCGAGCACCATGAATGGCAGCTCGCCTTCGTGGGCGCCGAAGTCGAGGATCTGCACCACGTTGCGGTGGGAGATGGCGGCCGAGATGCGCGCCTCGCGCAAGAAGGCCTTGGCGTGCTCGGCAGTCTTGCGCGGGTCGCTCGCGTACACGACCTTCAAGGCCACCTGTCGCTCGAGCACGCGGTCTCTCGCGCGCCACACGTCGCCCATACCGCCGGAGCCGATGACCTCCTCGAGGCAGTAGCGGCCGCCGACCAGATCTCCCGCACACAGTGCCATCTTGCCTGCACCTACTATACAAGGTTGGGCCGTTGGTCGGGTGGGTCGCGTCAGCGCAGGCGGCGGATGTAGTAGTGCACCCCCGAGCCCGGGTGGCTGACGCGTACGGAGATGGCGTCGCGCGTGGCGTCATGTGGGACGCTGGCGCGAAAGCGCCCCTGGGCATCGGTGGGAATGCGCTCGCCCGAGACGCTCACGTCCGAGCCCAAGAGCGCCGCACCTGCGATTTCGAGGCTCGTTCCACGTGGCGCGCCTTCGCTGGGCGACGACAAATAGGCGCTGCGCGCGGTGTTGTCGAAGGTGATGCGGAGGCTGCCTTCGCGTGAGGTCTCGCCGCCCGCGGCCCGAAAGAAGAAACGGTAGTTGCCTTCACTCAGCTCGCCGGGAGGGATCGCGCGGCTCGGCGTGGGGCTCTCGTAGCGGGCTTCGCGCCGCCCCCCGCGCTGCACGACCAGGGTGTAGCCCTTGGACTTCGGTGCGTTGGGCCAGGCGAAGCTCAGCGCGGGCAACAGGTTCTGGTAGCGCACCGTGTAGCGCCGGCCATCGGCTGCGACGTCGACGCGAGGCGCCGAACGCGGTAGCTCGCGTGTGGCGGGGTCTTTCACCACCCGCAGGATCGTGCTTTCGCGCGCGCCGCCGCAGCGCATCTCGACGCGGCTTGTGCCCGCGCCGAGGGTGAGCGTGGCGAGCGTGCTGCCGGGCTCGGCACGCAGGGACGTTCGCTCTCTGCCGCGCACCTCGATGCGCACGGTCTCGTCGCAGTTGGGCAGAGGCAGGCGCACGGCGAGTGGGATGTGCAGCGTGTGAATCGTCGCGCGCTCGAGGGCTCTCAGCTCGAGATCGGGCGCGCGGTTCGTCGGGGTGACACTCGAGGCAGACGCGGACGCGGGCTCGGGATCGACAGGGGGCTCGTCGTCTGGGCTCTTTGCCGCGGGCGCTACGGACTCGGGCGCCGCGGACTCGGCCTCCGCGCGGGGGCCCTCCTCCGTGAGCTCGAGGGTCTCGCCCGCTTCGGCGCTGACACCTTCAGACCCGCGCTCGCCGACGCGCACGCGGCCCACCAGCACGTCGACGAATACGCTCTCTTCACCGGCAGCGCGTACGCGCACGCGACTTCGCGCCGCCACGCGCGCCACGCCACGCGTC
>CAYNOM010000295.1:6952-7589 GCA_964398415.1 uncultured Polyangiales bacterium
CAGCTCGAGCTCGATGGCTGCGGAGTCGATCTCCACGACGCCCTCTTCGATCGACAACAACTCACGTCCGTCTTCGGGCCGTTCGCTCATGAAGCGCAGCTCGGTCTTTTCTTCGACCAGGGCGCGGCCCTCGGGTGAGAGCGACAGCTCGGCGCGGCTGTTTGCGCCGGTGCGCAGGCCATCGCCGAGTGACAGCGCATCGCGCACGCGCGCCGGCACGAACGCGCCCACGGCGTCAGCGGTATCCCGTTCGACCTCGCCCTCGGCCAGCTCGACGCGCGCGATGACTTCCGGTCCGCAACGATCACAGCCCGCGCTCACGAGCAAGAGCGCGAGCACGTGCAGCAGTGTGCCCTTCAACGACGACCTCTCTCCCGCCGCAAGTCTACGACGAGAATGGTCACTCCATCCTTTTCTACGAGCGCGGGGCGCACCTGCGCTTCGTAGCCTCGGGCCACGACCCGCACCGAGTAGTCGCCCGGGGGCACATCGAGCGTGAACGCTCCGTCATCATCCGTAGATAGGGTCAGAGACAGCGGACTGACCTCGATCTGCGCGCGCAGGGGACGGCCGGCGAGATCGCGGACGCGTCCGCGAATTTGGCCTTCGGGCAATTGGGCCTCGAGCTCGAGCGAGA
>CAYNOM010000296.1:0-7588 GCA_964398415.1 uncultured Polyangiales bacterium
CGGTGCCTTTCGTGGAGCACGCGCAGTGCAAGGCGCAGCTTTCGTCCGTTCCGGAGGAGCACCTCTGCGCCGGGTACGCAGAGGGAGGTCGCGATGCCTGCCAGGGCGACTCGGGAGGCCCCTTGGTCGACAACGGTGGCGACGTGCCAGTGCAGGTTGGCATCGTGTCCTGGGGGCGTGGATGCGCTGGGCCGCGCTCCCCGGGCGTCTATCAGTCCGTGGCCTACCAACGCGACTGGATTGTGAGTAAGGTGTGCGCGGACAGTCGCGTCACCACCGATCTCTGCAAGACCCAGCAAGTGGTCACGCTGCCCCCGCGCAAGGTGCCGACGTGCCTGAGGCGAACCCGGATCTACGCCGCGCGGGGAGGCGCCGCCGGCGCGGTCTCGAGCCGCGATTGCCGCTAAGGTGCGGACAGATGCGCCTCGTCAACGAACTGCGCGCTGTTTCCGCAGCAGCCCGTCGCCCCAGGCAACGGCCTCGGCGCGATCAGCAAACACGCGATAGGGCACGGGCTGACGTGTGAGCGAGAGCATCGCCGCGATGCCGAAGCGCTGCATGGCGTTGTGCAGCACCATGCCCACGCCGTGGCACTGCGCCGCAAGGCGCTCGCGGTTTCGATCATTCCAGTCGGCCTGCAGCTTCATCTGAGCGCGACTGGCGCTCGCCTTGATCTCGATGATGTGCACTTGGGCTTCGGGACGCGCGAGCAAACGGTCCATCACGGCCAGGTGCTCGATGTAGGCGTCGTCACTCGGCGTCGCATGGCGCACCGTCACGAAGACCGGCCAGGCGGACAAGTCGTACTCAAACCCACCGGGTGCTGTCACCGCCGGAACGCTCGCCACCACGCTGGCCCCCCATCGCTGTCCTCGATAGTAACAGAAGCCCGCCGACTCTAGGGCCGGGCGAGTCGGGCACGCTCACGCGCTTCACAGGCGCGTCGCTCTACAAGGGAGCGTCGGGCGTCGCGGCGCGCCGCAGTGCGAGCAGACGACACAGGTAGCGTTGCTGCGCGTGGCGCTCGCCCTGGTTGCGGTTGCGCACGAGCGCGCCCAGGGCGCCGCCTTCCGCCGCCCACTCCCAGTAGGGCACGTCCTCGCCATCGTCGAGCGGCGCGAAGTGCTCGAGGTCGGTGCCCGTCGCGTGCGGCATGAGCAAGAGGCTGCCTGCATGTCGGTAGTCGAGGTCGCGAACGAAAGCTGTGCCCTGGCCCTTGCCGAAGGGCAAGACACGCGCTGCGGCGTCCGCGGCGGCACCCGTGGGCGGCAGACGCGGCACCAGATCGCGCTCGTTGACCACGCGATAGACCCGCTCACCCAACCTGCGATGCGCGTCGAGCGCGAAGGCACCGTCTCCCGCGCGTGGCGCACCAAACGTGTAGAGTGACCCGACGTCGAAGCCCTCACGCGCAAGCCGGGTCGCGATCAGCGTGGCTTCGGCGCCACCGAGGCTGTGCCCCGTCACCCAGACCGTCTGGCCCCCATCTGCAAACTCCCTGACCTTACTCTCGACCTGTGGGTAGAGGGTGGCGAGCGCCCGTGCGAAGCCCCGATGCACGCGCCCTGCCACACCGTGCTCAGAGCCTTCGTCCTGGGGGAAGTTGAAGTCGGCGAGCCAGTCCTGAAGCTCGGTCGAGCCGCGCACGCCGACGATCACGAGCCTGTCGCTGCCGGCAACGAACAACTGCAGACCCGTGCTCGCGTCCTCGAGATGGGCGTAGCGCTCGAAGCCGGCCTCGCGCAGCTCGCGCTCGACCTCGGGTTCGTGCGAGAAGAACGTGCGCTCAGAGAACCACATCATCCAGAACGCCTGATCGACATCGAACGTCGACGGCGTGGGATCGAAGTCGAGCTCGAGCTCGACATTCTCGCACTGCGGGTCGGGCTCGAGCACAGGCCAGAGCGACACGCGCGGCAAGGGACGCTGCGCGCTCGCGTCATGGGGTCGGGGCTCGGGTGGTTGTGCATCGATCGCCGCGCTGCCTGCGTCGAGCCGAGGCGCCGAGACGACACCCTCCCCCGCGTCGAGCATCGGCGCCGAGGCGAAACCCTCATCCGCGTCGAGCACAGGGCTACGCGGCCCGTCGGCGCACGCGACCAGCAGACCGACCACAACCGTCGATACAGCTCTCCCCCTCACGAGCGCACGCTAACGCTGGCGTGTGAACGACGTCAACATGCTTTTGTGTATTGACGCCACGCCGGCGGCCATAGTGTCATCCCGCCCGATGTTTACTTCGTAATCATTTGGACGTCGATGCCAATGATGAGCATGCAAACCACCTTACTGCGCCACGCTGTAGCAGCCAGCGTTCTCGCAGCCTTCGCACTCTTTCCGAACACGACGCAGGCGGGCGACGTCGAGTACGTCGGCCAGGGCACGCGCGCGCTCGGACGCGGTGGTGCCTTCGCAGCCCGCGCGGACGACCCCATGGCCATGGCTTACAACCCTGCGGCCCTCGCCGACCTGCCCGACTTTCAGCTCATGCTCAACGCGAACAATGCGTTCTACGACGCGTGCGTGACGCGCGAGGGCACCTACGGCGACCAAGTCGACCCGCAGATCAACGGCACGACAGACCGCTTCGGCGATTTCATCACCTACCGCAACCAACCCTTTCCGCGCGTGTGCCAGCACAATCGCCTGAACCCCGGCCTATGGCTGGCCGCGACCATGCGTCCGGCCGACAACATCGGGGTCGGCTTCGGCGTGCTCACGCCTGCCTCGGCTGCCCACTTGATCTGGGGAGATGGTAAGGGCGGCACGAAGAACGGCACAGAGCCCTCGCCGGTGCGCTATCAGCTCGTCGAGCAGGACATCAAGCTCATCTTGCCGACCGCGAGCATCGGCGTGCGCGCGGCCCCGTGGCTGCGCCTCGGCCTGTCGCTGCAGTGGGGCATCGCGCTGATCAAAAACCTCAATTACACCGTGCTCAACGGCACGGAGAACCCCAACGAAGACACGCGCAGCGAGCTCCACGTCGACGACCTGTTCATTCCGGCAGCCATCTTCTCCCTGCATGTGGTGCCGCGCGATGCGCTCGACATCGTGTTCCACGGCCGCATCAGCGACGACATTCGCGCCACAGGTGACGTCGAGGTGCGCGTCGGCGACTTCAACCGCACGCCCGTCGCGACCTCGAAGAACGATCAGGTCTCCCTGCAGGCGGCGCAACCGTCACAGTTCGGGCTGTCTTTGCGCTACGCCGATCGCCTGCGACCACGCGAAGAGGGGCAGCGCGGAGACGCGCTGCGCGACGAGCGCTGGGATCTCGAGCTCGACGCCGTGTACATCGTCGCGTCGCAGTTCAAGGCCATCTCGGTCGACATCCCGACCCTGCCCCTGGTGCTCGAGGACGGGCTACGCTTCGACCTGCCCCACGAATGGCAAGATCAGATCTCGCTGCGCCTCGGCGGCGACTTCAACGCGATTCCGGGCGTTCTCGCAGTACGCGGCGGCGTTCACTACGAGAGCACGGCACTCGATGGCTCCTACATGGGGATCGACTTTCAGCCGGCGCAGCGCTTCGGCCTGCATGCAGGCCTGACCTTCCGCGTGGGAAGCACCGACCTCTCCCTCGGATACGCCCACATCTTCCAGGAGACGGTGACGCTGCCGCGCAACGCAGCCGCCTACCGTCAGGTGGCGGATGTGAACCCCCTCGTGGTCAACGCCGGCACCTACGCGTCGAGCTTCGACGTGGTGTCCTTCGGCGTGACCCATCGCTTCGAAGGCACACGCTCACATTGAGCTTCGCATGGGTACCTTCTTTCAGGAGTGAGGGGATATGGGCAAAGCACGAGTAGCATTGGGCGTGACGCTAGCGACATGCATGCTTGGCACGGGATGCTCGACGGAGTCCGACGTGCAACGCGACTACAACGCGTCCGTGGGGAGCGCGTCCGACACCGATGGATATCCAATTGACCAGAATCAGAACGGCTCCACGCCGAACGGCACGGGCAATGGGATGGGCAGCTCCGACGGCGAGCTCGACGCCGATGCGGGTGTGTCCGAGGGTGAAGGCGACGAGGATGTCGTCCCCATGGTGTGCGATCGTGGCCCCACGCCGGGCAAGAGCGTGCTCTTGATCGGCGACTCCTACGTCGACATCAACAACAAGGCCTTCGGCAGCGAGCTGATGCGCCTGGCCCGTGAGGCGGGCGCGCTCGCGAGCGGCGACAAGTACGCCGATCGATCCGTGAGCGGCACCCAATTGGCCGGTGGCCTGTTTGCCATTCCCACCCAGTACGCGGACGAAAACAACTCGGACGGCCACATCAAGACGGTCGTGATGGATGGCGGTGGCAACGACATCCTGGTCGGAAATCGAAGTTGCATCACGCGCCAGGCACCGCCCGAAAGTCAGAGCTGCGTCAACACCATCAACAACGCGGCGAACGCAGCCAGGCAGCTCCTCGCCAAGATGGCGGCCGACGGCGTCGAGGACGTGGTGTACTTCTTCTACCCATACCTTCCGGGCGGCGGCATCGGCGGCGACAAGGAGCTCACGCGAAAAACGCTCGACTACGCCATGCCGATGGTGCGCGAGAGCTGCAAAAACGCCCCCTTGAACTGCGTGTTCGTCGACACGCGCGGCCTATTCGGCGACACGCCGGGAGATTTCCAGGATGGCGTGCACCCCACGGTGGCCAACATTCAGAAGATCTCCGCGCACGTCTTCAAGACGATGCAGCGCGAGTGCATCGCCCAGTGAAAGGTGAGTCGACATGACCGTCGTCGTCGTCACGGGAGCCAACAAGGGAATAGGCCTTGCCCTGTGCCGCGCATTTCATGCCCGCGGCGACGAGGTCATGGGCGTGTGTCGGCAGGGCAACGCTGCACTCAGAATGGCCGCGACATCCGTGGTCGAGCACATCGAGCTCGAGGACGAGCAATGTGGAGAGCGCCTGTCGAACGCGCTCGGCGACGCCTCCGTGGATCTCATGATCCACAACGCGGGGCTGTACGCGTCGCAACCGCTCGGGCAGCTCGACTTCGCGCAGATGCAGCGTGAGTACACCATCAACGCCCTTTCCCCCCTGCGTCTCACCCAGGCCTGCCTGCCCAAGCTGCGCGCTAGTGCCAAGCTCGTGTTCATCTCGAGCCGTGCGGGCTCACTCGCCGACAATCGCTCGGGTGACTACTACGGCTATCGCATGTCGAAGGCGGCGCTCAACATGGCGGCGCTCAGCCTCTCGCACGACCTTCGCGCGCGGGGGATCGCGGTGCTCGTCCTGCATCCCGGAGTCGTGTGGACCGACATGCTGCGCGGTGCCTACGAGGGCGTGGAGCGCGAGATGCGAGGGGTCACCATCGCCGAACCAGACGTGGCCGCAGCTGAGCTCGTAGCGCGCATCGACGAGCTCGATCTCGCGGGCAGCGGGCGCTTCTTGCACCGCGATGGTCGACCCATCCCGTGGTGACTTGCTAGGCGAGCGACGGCCGAAGCGGGTCAGGAGCGTCCCTGTCGCTCGAAGAAGTGCAGCATGCCGCGGCGCAGAAGGTGGGCCGCCGCAGGAGAGGCGCGGTCGATCCACCACAGAGGCCGCGCGCCTCCGCCAAACACCACGTGCCCCTGGCCGCGCTCGATGCCATCGACGATCAGGCGAGCAGCCTTCTCGACAGGCATGCCCCGATCGCCGCTAAACGTGGTCGAGCCGGTCTTCTGATCCGCCTCGCTCGCGTAGCGACCGCCCTGGGCGAGGTTCGTCTTGATCAGCGTGGGACACGCCACGGTGACGGAAATGCCGTGCTGACTCACCTCCGCACGCAGCGCCTCGCAGAAGGCGACCATCGCGCGTTTCGTCACCGAATAGGCAGCCAGGCCAGGCATCGAGAACAACCCCGCGGCCGAGCCCGTCACCGCGATGCGCCCAAAGCCCCGCGCCTGCATGCGCGGCAGAAGCGCTCGCGTCAGGCGGATCGGGGCCCACAGGTTGACGTCGACGATCCACTCCCAGTCTTCGAGCGACATGCGTGCCACCGTGCCGAAGCACAAGACGCCCGCATTGTTGAAGAGCACATCCACGTGGCCGAAGCGCTCCCAGGCCTGATCGGCGAGCTGGGCGATGGCGGCCTTGTCGGCGAGATCGACGACGAAGCTCTCGGCACGTCGTCCACGGTGTCTGACCTCGGCTTCTGCTCGCGCGAGGCCCTCCGCATCGCGATCGACGAGCAAGAGGTCATAGCCTCGCGTCGCAAGCTCGTAGGCCGTGGCGAGCCCGATGCCAGAGGCGGCGCCCGTCACGAGGGCGATTTTCGAGTCTAAGTCGGTCATGTCTCGCCGAGCGTACACGGACAGGCACGGGTCGAAAACCACTTCGAAGCCGTGTGCGAGGCGCCCTCAATCGACGCGCACGACGGCCACCTCTTCGAGGCGCGAGTCGGGCGTCACACGCACCTTGAGATAGTGACGCGAGATGCCGTCGAGACGCTCCTCGATCGCGCCCCCGCCACCCGAAAGGTAGATCGGCACGCCCGCAGCCGAGAAGGCGTAGTAGCTGTGAATGTGCCCGAGAAACAGCGCATCCACACGACCCTTCCCCAGCTTGGCCAGGAGCTTTGCGGCCTCTTTGCGACTGCGAAAGCCGCCGCCGCGCACGCCCACGGGGTCGAGGGGTGGAACGTGCGTGAGCGCGATGTGCACGTCGTCGCGCGCCGTGTCGAGCCAGTCGTCGAGCCAGTCGTAGACCTCGGGGTCGAGCGTCGCATTGCCCGAATCGACCAGGGAGAACGTGACCCCCTTGAACGCAAAATGGACGTTGAAGCGGCCGAAGAGCTCGTGCCAATGACGCGGCGGAGCGCCCATCTCGTGGTTGCCCACGGTGGAGAACAGCGGAATCGACAGGCCAGCGAGCTCGCGTTGCACGCGGACCAACTCGTCGCGCGTTCCAATGTTCGCAAGGTCGCCGGTCGACACCACGAAGCGCAGCTCTGGGTCGTCGTTCATGCGCTCGAAGATGTCCTCGACGCGATCGATGGCGCGCTGGATGTCGCTGAGCACCGCGAAGTGAAACGCTTCGCGTCGCGCCGCATCTGCAGGGCCGAGCGTGAAGCTCTGCGCGCCGCTCAGCGCGAGCTCGAAGCGACAACCCGCGAGCCGTCCGGGCAAGGGCCGTGCGGCAAGGCTCGTCGTGCCGTCCGACAACATTGCCCCGGGCATGCAGTTGTGCACGTCGAGGCGAAAGGACGCGCGCGGTGTCTCGGAGGTCAGCTCGAAGCTCAGGCTCGGCGCCTGGGCCCAGAGCACGAGCGTGTTCGCGTCGAGCTCGCGCACGCTGGCGAGGCCCTCTTCGACCCGCACCTGCAGCGCGGAAGCGTCAGCGATGCCCACGCGCTCGTCGAGCTCCACGCGCTCGGAAGCGGGCCTTACACAGGCCGAGAGCCCCAGCGCGCAGCACGTGAAGAAAATGAGCGAACGAGGCATCATGGTCCTCCCCAGCGATGACGCACACCCAGGCCCGAGACGTAGGCCGACCCCATCTCGAACAGCAGCGTGGCGGCCCATTGCTGGCTCACGAAGAAGTGGCCCGACGCACCGAGGTGGCCGAGAAAGCCACCTCCGAGCCCGCGCACACCGAGC
>CAYNOM010000297.1:0-7585 GCA_964398415.1 uncultured Polyangiales bacterium
GGTGCTCGAACAGCTCGAGCATGCGCACGACGTTGGGGTGGCGAAAGTCGCTCAGCGCTCGGAATTCCTGTTTGAACCTCGCGAGCGCGCCGCCTCCGACGTGGCTCAGCTCCTTGAGGGCGACGGCCTCGCCGGTCGCGACGTCGACGGCACGATGAACACGGCCAAAGCCGCCCTCGCCGAGCACATCGAGCACGCTGTAGCGGCCGATTCTAGTCGAAGTCCTCGCGGGGTTGGGCATGCGCATGGATGTCCGCGGCGCTCGCAGGCCCCGACCGCGTGGCGGTCAGCGCGGCCGGCGCTCTCCACTGCCATCGAGGATCGCGGATCTTTCCGTAAGAAGCGCTGTGGGAATTCTGCACGGTAGGACTCACAGCCGCTTCTTGTATGCAGCGTCGCGTTTCGATGCTCGTCCCGCGGGTTAGCCGTGGCCCGCGTCGTCCGGCTCGGTGATCCACTGGGCAGCGAAGAACAACACGGCCATGCAGGCGTAGGCTGTCGCGAAGGGCCAGGCGGGCTCGAGCACGAGGCGCGTATCACCCTGTGTGAAAGCGTAGGCGTGCACCAGACCCGACATGCTCAGGAGCGCAAGGCCTGCGCACCACGCCGCTGCGCGCGCGAAGCGACGCTCGATCACTTGCACGGTGGCCGCCGCGAGCATCATCGACGAGAAGATGAAGCCCTGCTCCAAGGCGAACGCGCCGTGGACCCAGGTGTCGGTGGCGAGGAAGCGCTCGATCAGCGCGGGCTCGAAGGGCGGGCCCTCTGGGGAGCCCACACCCGCCGCACGCAGACCGTTCTTCAAGAGCATGGCACCCCAAGCACCGACACCTGGCAGAAGGCCCATCACGACGGCGGGGGCGTGCTCGCGCGGGGTCGCGCTGAAGGCTTGCGCGCTGATCACGATGCCGATCCAGAGCACGATGGCCATGCCCGAATCGATCGGGACAGCCCAGGCGATGTGCGCCACGCTGCCGGTGATGCAGATGACGCTGATGAACACGCCGTTTAGTACCGAGTAACCGGCTCGCGCCCCCATGGCCTTCCAACCGGGGTGACCGATGTAGATGGTGGTCGGAAAACAGGAGCCAAAGAGCGCGCCTGCGATGGTGCCTACGCCGTTGACGGCGAGAGAGGGGGCTGTGGGGTAGCTGTCGCCCGCGGCCTCTGCGCTCTCGATGTTCTGGAGCGAGCCGAGCAGGTTGAACAGGCCCATGGGCACGATCACGCCCGCGTAGGTGAGCAGCGTGCCGCCTTCGAATGCGGCGAAGAGCTCGGAGATCACCGGGATGGGCAGTGTCAGGGCGATGGGCCCTTCAGCACTTGCGCCCGGGGCTACCCCCGTGAGCCACGCGAGCAGCGTGCCGAGCAGGACGGCGACGAGGCCTCCCGGCAGGCCACCCTTGAAACGCACGCGACCGAAGTAGGTGAGGAGCACGACGCCGAGCGTCACGAGGCCGACGATGGGACGTGCGAACGTGCGAAACAGAAAGCCCAAGGCGATGAAGCCGAGGGCGATGCCCGCCAAGGTGGAGAGCAGCGCAGCGCGCGGCGTGATGCGGCGCAGCTTCTCGGCGACGAAGGCCCCCGAGAGCTCGATCAAGCCCGAGCCCACGCACGCGACGAGCCCCGCGCGGTAGGCCACGCGCGAGGGATCTTCTGCACCTGCGGCCAGTGCGGCGAGCTTCGCTGGCAGCATCACGAGGAACACGAAGCCGAAGATGGAGACCGTGTTGATGCCGTAGGGCAGCGCGCAGCAATCGGTGCGGCCCTCGGCGCGCGCGAGCGAGAGCGCCTGTCGCGCATAAAACAGGTTGCCGAGCAGCACCGCGACGGCGGTGCCAGGCAGGATGTGGCCGTAGATGAGCGCTGGCTCGAAGCCGAGGACGAAGCGACACAGCGCATCGATCAGCAGCAGCTGGACGAGATTGTCGAGGGCGAGGCCGAAGAAGCCGTCGAGATCGGAGCGCACGAACCAACGCATGGCCAGCTTGTATCATGCGTCGCCTGCGTACTTGACGGACCAGGCGCGCGCGACGTACGCCGTCCCCCATGAAAACATCGAGCTTCGTGTTGAGCTGTGCCCTGGCCTTTGCTGCCTGTGCGGGCCAGACCCCCGCGCCCGCCGAGCCTGTGCCGAGTGAGACGCCGGCGGGCGATACCTCCTCATCCGTCAACCACGGGTCCATCGACGCCGCCCTCGCGGGCGATCATCGCTCCGAGGCGAACCGCGCCCGCGATGTCTATCGCCACCCCAAAGAGACGCTCGCGTTCTTCGGCGTCGAGCCCGGCAAACGCGTGGTCGAGCTGTGGCCCGGTCGCGGCTGGTACACGGAGATCCTCGCGCCCTTGCTTCACGACGAAGGCGCGCTCGTGGCCGTCGCACCCGACAACAAGTACCTCGTCGGTTTCCGCGAGGTCGTGGCGGCGCGTCCCGACGTGTTCGGCCGCGTCGAGCTCATGGTGGTGAACCCGCCCGACTCGCTGTCGATGGGCGAGGACGGCTCGGCCGACGTCGTGCTCACCTTCCGCAACGTCCACAACTGGCTCGGCAGTGGCTATGCCGATGCGGTGATGCAGGCGGCGTTCAAGGTGCTCAAGCCGGGCGGCGTGCTCGGCGTGGTCGAGCATCGTGGAAAGCCCGGTCTTTCGGCCGAGCAGATCAAGACCTCGGGCTACATGCCGGAGGACATGGTGATTGCGCTCGCCACCAAGGCGGGCTTCGTGCTCGACGAGCGCTCGGAGATCAACGCCAATCCCAAGGACACGACCGAGTACGAAAAGGGCGTGTGGACGCTGCCGCCCGCGCTCGCCCTCGGCGATCAGGACCGCGACAAGTACCTCGCGATCGGCGAGAGCGACCGCATGACGCTGCGCTTCAAGAAGCCCGAGTAGGCCGTGTGCGCCTCAGCGCCGCTTCGGTGGCGCCGTGCGCAGGCGAAAGTACCCCGTGGGGATGGGTGAGCCACCCTCGACGCGCTCCCTCGGCATGATGTACGTCTCGGCTTGGGTGCCGTCCTCGAGCTCGATGGCTTTGCGCAGGTAGTAGATCGGCACCTCTTCGAGCTCGTCGAGCTCCGCGAGCGTCGCGTCGTCGACCTCGTAGAGCTCGCCCTGCACGGCGACGCCACCGCCCTCGAGCAGCGCGGGGTAGTAGTCGATTTGCACGAGGTCGTACTCAGCGCGCGTGCGCATGGGGCCGACGAAGCGCTGACTCGACAGCACCTCGTGATGCTGCTCGCCCTTCATCAGCGTGCCGTACACGAACACGAGGTGTTGGCTCACGGTGCGTCTCCTTCGGCGTCCATGACCCCATGCTACCTTGAGCGGCGTGAATGAACGAGTCGGTCTGTGCGCAAGCTGCACGCACGTAAAGCGCGTCGAGAGCGGGCGGGGCTCCACGTTCTACCTGTGTACGGAGGCCGCGCGCGATGTGCGCCTGCCGAAGTACCCCGCCCTGCCGCGCCGTTCGTGCGTGGGCTACGTGGCGGCCGCGCTCAGCGAGGCCGACGAGCGCTGAGCGCGCGGGCGCCCGTCGCGCGCAGCCACACGTCAGGTTTGTGCCGGCAGGAGCGGCCGCGAGGGCGCGGGCTCGAACACGTCGATCTCGCTTGCGCCAGGGAGCGTGGGACGCGCGAAGACGTGTCGGACGAGCCCGAACAGCGCGCGCGCCATGAAATCGGGCGTGAGGATCGAGTAGCGGTTGGCTCCAAAATCGAGGAGCGGAATGATCCTGCGCAACATGGCTGGATCGTGGATCGCCACCTGCTCGAGCAGGTTGGTGGCCCAGAGCTGCGCGCCGAACAGGGCAGGGCGCACGCCTTCGGTTCTGGGCCAGCGCAGATCGAGGGTCGTCGAGTAGGCCCAGCCCTCTTCGAGGAAGCGCGCCTGGGCTTTGTAGTATCTGCGCAAAAACGCCGCATCGATCGGGCCCCGATGCTTCGAGAGCATGCGATCGAGGTCCTCTGCGGCGAGCGCGGAGGCGGTCATGCCCTGGCCGTAGCTGGGGTTGAAGCCGCACACGCAGTCGCCCATCAACAGAAGGCCAGACAGGTTGCCGCGATAGGCGTGCATCTTGCGCCAGATGTTGACCGTGGTGCGGCTCTGCACGACGTCGGTCAGCGGCTCGGCTTTGCGCAGAACCTCGTAGGCGAGGGGAGAGCGCACGCTCTTCACGAACGCGAGCCAGCCCTCCTCGTCGGTCGGCGCGTAGTCGTGGTTGATGCCGATGGCGGTGACGATCCAGCGCCCTCCTTCGACGCTGAGAATCGAGACGGCACGCGTGTGCTCCGGGGGCACCGAGTCGATCAGCAGCGCTTTCCACCACCAGTCTTTCGCCTCGGCTGGTGCGCGATAGTGGCGCGTCGCGTAGTTGCACTTGGAGTCGACGCGCACCTCTTCGGGTGCGGGCAGACCCACCTGCAGAAGCCACTTGTACGTCTTCGTGCCCCGGCCCGTGGCATCCACCACGAGGTCTGCGGCGATCTCACGCTGCGTGGGATCCTGGGCATCGGTGCGCACGCCGGTGACGGTCACCGCGTCGCCCTGCCTGTTGAAAGTCAGCTCGCCGACCCGCACACCCTCGAGGAAGGCGACGTTCGGGTGCTGCTCCTCGAGCATGCGGCGCATGGTCAGCTCGAGCAGCGGGCGCGTGCACGCGAAGGCCGTGGCGCCGAGCCCTGCGTAGCGTGGGGCCCAGCCGTTGGGTGTGAAGCGCGCCATCTGCGTGGAGCCGTCGAACTCGAACGCGCCATGTTGTTTGAGCGCGTTCATGAGGCCGGGAAACAGCGCCTCGAGCTCCACGCGACCGCGCTGCAGGATGCCGTGCGGCTGGATGCCCTGGGGGACGCCGCGCCGCGGCTCGGGCTCGAGCGGAAGCTTGTCGCGCTCGATCAGCGTGACGCGGGCGAAGTGGGGAGCGAGCGCTCGGGCGGCGGTCATGCCGCCGATGCTGCCGCCGATGATGACTGCGTGCTGTCGTGGGGATGAGGTCATGTCGAAGCCAAGCGGAAGGAGTGGGCATGCTATCCGCGCGCGGCACAAAGGGCGCGCACAAATGCAGGGCTCGTGAGCTAGACCGCACTATGGGGACGGTCAATCGTGCAGGATTATGGCATCGCCGTACACGGGGCGGCGTCGTGCCACCCTCGATTTCAGTAGACGCCCGCGCTGTCGTCGCTAGCTGCGGAGCCGCTCGGGGACGAGAGCGTTCGAACGCGCTGAGAGAGCTCGGCGCTGCGCGCGCGCTCGCTCGCCAAATCGCGCACGACGCGTGAGCGCTCACGTACGGCTGCCCCGAGCGCGTCTTCGAGCGACTCGACACGGTCTTTGTGCACGTTGGCATCCGAGCGCGCGCGGTCGAGCTCGGCGAGCAGCGTGCGCGCGCGTACCCGTAGCCCGTCGAGCTCCTGTTCGGCCGCGGACAGACGCGAGCGACTCTCGCGCAGCTCGGACTCGGTGAGCGCGCGGCGTTGCTGGCTGCTGAAGAGGTCGCCCTCGAGCAGCGCGATGCGCCCGAGCTGGGACTCGACCTTGCGCTCTTTCGCCTCCAGCTCCTTCTTCGCGTCGTCGAGGTGCTGAGACAGGGCACGCATGCGCGCGCTGAGGGCGTCCGCCTCACGTCGGCTGTCGATGAGCTGCGCGCTCAGTTTCTTGGCCTCGCGCTCCCTGGACGCGAGCCGCTGGCTGAGCTGCTGCCGGGTCAGCTCGCTGTGCTCGTAGGACTCTCGCAGGGCTTCGGAGCGTTGGCTGACGATACCGAGGCGGCTTTGGGTTTCATCGGCGCGTAGGCGTGCGGCGGTCGCTGCGTCGCGCTCGCGCAAGTAGACGTAGGTGATCGAGCCCACGGCAGCGATGGCTCCCATGGCGATGGGCAGGGCCCAGCCCATCACGGCCCTACGCCGTTCGCGTTCACGCTCGGGACGCGTCAACAGCTCGAGCTCCTTGGCGAGCTCGCGCGCCGTCGGCCGCTCGCTTGCGTCCTTCGCGAGCCAGCGGCGAAAGGCCGGCTCGAGAAACTTGAGCGCCTTGTCGACGGGAGGGCCCGGTGGGTTGTCGGCGCGATGGGCGATGAATGCCTCGACGGCGGTGCCCGGCACCTGCTCCTGGGAGCTGGGCTCGAGCGCGTTGCGCAGGGAGAGCGCGAGTGAGAACACGTCGGCTTTGGTGGTGACCTTCGGCAGCTCCGACTTGCTTGCATACTGCGCCGCCACCTCGGGCGCGAAGTAGAGCGGTGTGCCGGCGACGATCATCTCCGCTTCTTTCGCCGCCACGCCGAGGTCGATGAGCACCGGCAAGATGCGTTGGTCGGCTCCGCCCGCTTCGCCGATGCGCGCGAGGAAGATGTTGTCTGGCTTCACGTCCTGATGGCGAATCCCGGTCGCGTGCATGGTGGCCAGGGCCTGCGCGAGCGGAACGAAGATCTCGCGGGCTTCGGCGCGGGAGAGGGGGCCGCGCCGGATGCGCTCTTCCAGCGTCTCGCCCTCGTACCAGGGCATGACGAACCAGAGGCGGTCCCTGTGCCAGCCGTGATCCTTGAAGTCGACGACGGACGGATGAAACACCGAGGCGATCAGACGCAGCTCACGCAGCGCGCTCTTGCGCGCTTCCTCGCCCATGGCCGGGCGATGCAGGATCTTGAGCGCCACCACGTGGCCCGGCACGTCGGTGTCGCGCGCGCGGTACACGTCGCCGAAGGAGCCTTCGCCGACGCGCTTCTGGATGGCGTAGCGATCGCCGATCACGGTGCCCGGTGCGAGCAGCACGCGCTTTCGCTCACTCGTGCTCGCCGAGGACCCGTGCGACGGCACGAGGGCAAAGGCCTCGAGCAATGCGCCGCGCAGACCCCCGAAGCGGCTCGGCGGCGTCTGCCCCACGATCCCCGCGGCGCGTGAAGCGGCGCGTTCGAGCGCGGTGATCACGTCCTCGGTGGCGCGGCCGACCACGAAGGAGAGCTCCTCGGGTGAGAGCTCACGCGCGTAGCGCAGCTCGAGCAGCTCCGCATCTTGCGAGTCGAGCTCGCGCCGTACGCGCGCGAGGCGCGTCACATAGCTGTGGGGCGCATCGTCGGCTGGCGCGAGCCAGAGCAGATCCGCGCCGGCCTTCGACAGGCGCGCCTTGAGCTCGCCTCCCACCTGACGTGCGAGCTTGAACAGCTGCGCGCGCGGTCCGGGAGCCGCCGACAAGGCCTCGGCGCTCATGCCTTCGACGCGGCGCCCCAGCTCCTCGAGCGCCTGTTGGGCCGCGCCTTGGGAGCCGAGGCGGATGGCGAGGTATTGCCGTAGGCTCTCCGTGTAGTGCTCGAGCGCCCTTGCGCGAAGCACGTCGGCGACCGTCAACGTCATGCCAGACGCGATGGCGATCGATTCGGCTGCCACGAGCAGCGCGGGCTTTCTGCGTTCGACGGCGGTGCTCTGCATGCGGACCTGAGCCTCCCCAGTGTCACGGTAGATCGCGAATCGCCCGAGCGGCAAAAACTTGGGAGGCGTGTCTATTGCGTGATGCCGGCGAGTAGGGCCTGGGCCTCCTCGTCCGTCGGATCGAGCTGTACGGCACGGGAGAACGCTACGCGTGCGGTGTCGAGGTC
>CAYNOM010000298.1:0-7584 GCA_964398415.1 uncultured Polyangiales bacterium
CTTCGTTGCGCGCCGCTGTCTCGAGCTCTTGAAGGACGCGCGCGTCGTCCGTGTGGAACGGGGGGCTCTCGCTCATACGCTCAGTCCTGCGTGCGCGCAGGGCGCTGGGAGTTGGTGGACGTCCCGGAAGTGGCAGTCAGCATCGCGTTCGTTCGATCAGGCCAGCAAGCGCGCCACGAAAGGGCTCGGCGTTCGGAGCTCATCCGAGAGCTCCTCGTTATCGTAGATGCAGTGTCGCAGGTTCCTGCGCGTGACCTCATCGCTCGGCGCGTACGTGAGCGCCTTCTCCCACGCTCCCTTGGCTTCCTGGATGCGGCCGTCCCTGTAGTACACGTTCGCCAGGTTGTTCCACGTCTCGTTGAGATGGAACTTGTCGGTGGCCGGGTAGCACGCGATCGCCTGCTCGTAGGCGGCGGCCGCGTCCTTGAGGCGCTCATGCTCGGAATGAACGAGCCCAAGCAGGTAGTGCGCACGAGGGTGCTTGGGGTTCTTCTCCAGGGTCCGCTGGAGGTACTCGTGGAACTTCTCTTCCGAATCGCGGCTGTAGACGATGGCGTAGCGACACAAGAGCTCGGCGGTCTCGCCGACCTTACTCTTTGCCTTGTCGAGCCACCGGATGGCTTCCCCAGGGCGACCTTCCTCGAAGGCGCACATGGCCTCGATGATCTCTTGAAACACCGGCTTGCAGCAGAACTTGAACTTCTTGCCCGATCCGCACGAGCACGGGTCGTAGCTGTCGGGCACGAGCGAGCGCGCCTGTTGCTGCTCGCCGGAGTTGCTCTGAACGACCGGTGCTCCTGCTCTCCTGAAGCCGTCGTAGCTTTCCTGAATGGGCCGGACGATGTCTTCCAGGTACGTCGTGGGGACGACCTCGAGCGAGAAGCCCGCCGCATCCGCCTGGGCACGGAAGAGCGTAAGCGCCGGGTCCAGCTTCGTGGCGATCAGCTTGGTCGGCCATTGGCGCTTGGCCTTATGGGCCTTCTTGAAGAGCGCCTGCGTCTCCTTGGCAGACGGAACCTCCCCGAGCGCCAAGAGGTGGCCGAAGATGTAACCGGATGCGGCGTCAAGCAGAACGTAGATATCGAAGGGCTCGCCCGCGACCGTGTCGAGGGTTCGCAGCCTACAGGCGATCCACGCTTCGTTGACTCGAAATTGGTGGTGCTGGAGCTTCATGGGCGCGGGTCTTCTTGCACGAACCCGACCTGCTTGTCGACCGCTGGCGGCGGCCTTCCGGCGTCATGTTCCCAGTCGCTGCGCCCTTGGCCCACGCGGCCCCCCATTTTGCCGTGCTGCGGTTTCGAACGCGGTTGTGCCCGTGCACGCCGAGTGAGGACGGCGAAACTGCGCGCACGTCGACTTGCACAGACCACGCCGAAGCCGCATCGCAGCGCGGCCGTGCCTGCCCCCCGCCGTATGTACGATCACCGGATTCGCGACCAGGTCGTCGCCACCGGGAACCTGGACCTGTTCCCACACCTCGACATCCCGCGTGGCACCACGCGCACATGGATCCGTCGTGGCCCGCGACCCGTGGTTGGCGTCGACGCAGAGGCGTCGGCCGAACGCGCGGCGCTTCATGCCAAGCTCGCGAAGCTCGAGCGCCGCGTCGCCGTGCTGACTACGGTCCTGCGACTCGTCCTCACACTCGTGCGCGTCCGCGGTGCACGGCTCTCGATGGAGCGCTTGCGCGACGAGGCCGACAGGCGCGCGATTCTCAATGCGATCACCCACGCTCGCGACGTCATGCCACTCGCTTCTGCGCTTCGCGTGCTGCGCTTGTCTTCGGCTCGCTACCACGCGTGGGCGAGTGCCACCGTGGCGTGCGAGCTCGACGAACGTCCGGCCTGCGCGCGGGTGCGCGTCAATCGACTCACGCCGAGCGAGTTGATGCGCATCAGGGACTTCGTCCTCGCACCTGCCTACCGGCACATGTCCGTTCGTGCGCTCGCGCTGTACGCGCAGCGCATGGGCGGTGTCTTCGCGCACCCGAGCACGTGGGGTGCGCTCATTCGTAAGCACGGCTGGCGTCGGCCACGTGCTCGCGTGCACCCAGAGAAACCCCGCCTCGGAGTGCGGGCGGCCAAGCCCAACGAGACGTGGCACATCGACGTGACCATTTTGCGACTGCTCGACGGGACCAAAGTCTACCTGCACGCGGTCATCGACAACTTCTCGCGCAAGGTTCTGGCGTGGAAGGCATCGGAGCGCCTCGAACCTGCAGGTACCTGCGACGTGCTCGTTGCGGCCGCACGGCACCTCCATCGTGACGAGACGCCTGACCTGGTCTGTGACTCCGGCGTCGAGAACGTCAACGAAGGGGTCGATGGGGTGCTTGATCTGCACGCGCTGCGTCGCGTGCTCGCACAGGTGGACGTCACGTACTCGAACTCGATCATCGAAGCATGGTGGCGTTCGCTAAAGCACCAGTGGCTCTTTCTCAACCAGCTCGACAACATCGCGGCGGTGCGCCGGCTCGTGACGTTCTACGTGAACGAGCACAACGGCGTGATGCCCCACGCAGCGTTCGATGGCGCGACTCCCGACGAGGTGTTCTACGGAAGCGCGGCGAAGGTCCCCGAGGAGCTTGCCGCGCGGCGAGAGGAAGCGAGGGTGGCGCGACGCGCGGCCAATCAAGCAGTCGCGTGCAGCGCCTGTCCGCGCGCCTTCGCGGACAGAGAGGGGGTCGCGGCCTGAATCACCCGAGCGGCCCGTGAAGGGCGCTCCAAGGAGCGAGTCTGTGCGAGCGAGTGCTGGGCCCAGTCCGGCACGTCCCGCGCGTCAACGCTCGCCCCTCGTCACCGCCACGAAACGGGACATGAGCGGCGGAAGTGCAGGTGATTCAAATGCATGCACGCCCTACAGGTTCTTCGACGGCGCAGCACGGCGGCCGCGCCGACGAGCGCCACCAGCGCGCCCACGTTGGCCCAGGGCGCGCCGCGTGCGCTGATCCCGAGCGTGGGCGCGGCGAGCGGAGCGGACGCGCCCGTGGCGACGCTGGGCGACCCGTTCGGGCCGCCCCTTCTGGCCACGGACTCTGGCCATCGCCCCGACGTGGCCAGAGTCAAAGCGTCGAGAATCCGCAGGGTCACACGCGCCGGGCCAACTGGGCCTTGACTGCCCGGTCGTAGGCTTCGAGGAGGAGCTTCAAGTCACTGACGAGGGCGCTCGTCGGCGGGACGCTTCCGGCCTCGTAGAGTCGATGCGCAACGGTGCCGTGCTGGTAGTCCTTCCCGAGAGCATGTTCCGTGTGAAGGTCGATCTCGTTCGTGAGCGTGAATCCGGCCGCCCCGAGCTCGGTCGCGTGGCGACGAAGCTCCTCTGAGCGCTCGCGAATCGTGGCTCGCCCGGCCTCCGCGCCGAGCCGCTCCTTCGTCCGCGTGATGCCCTGGTTGAGCGTCGCGTAGACGCCCGACATGTCCTCTCGGAAGAGGTAGATGACGTACACGCCGTCGCTCGTGGCCTTGGCGACGCGGTCGTCGAGCAGCGCGAGCCACGGGATGCGAGCCCACGCGCCCTGGCCGAACGACCACCGGACGTTCACGTTGGACCGCTCGCGAACGATCGGCGTTGCCTCTATGTCGGCGCGAAGGCGCTTCGCGTGGGCCCAAAGAGGGTGGCTCGAGTCGAGGCGCTCCTCGGCTCGCGCTCGACGGTAACGGTCCAGAATTCCGTCGAGCCCCGCGCGGAACCAGTCGCCGTGGGGCGCGCTCGTCGTCGAGGCCGCCATCGCGTCAGCCCATGCCCATCGCGAGGATCGCCGCGCGCGTCGGCGAGTCGTAGAACTGCCACTGGATCGCCGTGAGGATCGCGTCGGGTACCTCGGCGACGTCGCGCTTGTTCTCGCTCGGGATGAGGATGCGCTTGGCACCGGCCTCCACCGCTGCCTGCATCCGCTCGGGCAACGCGGAGACCTTGAGCAACATGCCCTGCACGCTCATCTCGCCGAGCACCACGGTGCGGTCGAGGATCGGCTTGCCGAGCAGCGCGGAGACCATCGACAGGAAAAAGGCGACGGCCGTCTCCGCTCCCTCCTTGGCCTGGTTCAAGTTGATGGCCTGCACGGTGAAGTCGTAGGCCTTCAAGTCCTGGTCGATGCCGAGGTTCTTCAGGTTCGCCTTCAGGTAGGCGTCCGCCGTCTTGATCGCCTCCTTCATCTTGCTCGACAAGTTCCCGAGCGGGACGATGCGACCCGACCCTCGGTTCATCTGCGTTTGGATCAGGAACATCGCGAGGCGGTTGTCCGAGGAGTCGGTGCCGATGGTGTAGATGCTCCCGGGCGGCAACCCGCCTTCGGCGATGATGCTGCCGCTGCCCATCTCGGCGACGGGCACGAACGTCTCCTGGCCGCTCTCGAAATCGATGTACGAGAACGTCGTGTCCCAGTACTCGAGGCCGCCCATCTTCTTGAGCTGCTCCTTGACCCGACGCCGCCCCTCCATCGCGTAGGCCAGGTACTCCTCGACCTCGGACTTGGTGACCTCGCCATCGGGATGCAGCAGCTTGATGAGCCCCGAAACCGTCTTGCGCACGGCCTTCTGATCGCGCCCTCCGAGGTGCTGGCCGAAGCGGAAGTAGCGCTCGGCGACGTCGCCGTAGCTTCGCTTGCGCACCTCGCGGAAGACCTCCGCGAGGTAGTCGGTCACGAGGCCGAAGTGGTTGGTGTACGCAGCGTCCGAAGTCTTCTGGAACTCCCAGCCCGGGATGTACGCGTGGATGCGGTCGTAGAACGCCGTGTCCATCTCCTTGGGCATCGGATAGAAGAGGTTCGACGTGCGGATGATGGTGTCGATGTCGCCGTCGATGTTGCCGACGAAGACGACGGAACCCTCGGCCGTGATCACGTCGCTGCCACGGCTGAAGGCACCGTCCTCCATGTAGCCCTTCATGATGTTGATGCCGTTCTTGTCCGTGAACTTGATGCCCGCGGCTTCGTCGAAGGCGACCACGTCCCAGAGAGCCACGAGCCCGCGCTGCCCCGAGCTCAGGTTCACGAACATCTGCGCCGTCGTCGTCTGCCCGCCCGACACGAGGTGGCAGTACGGACTGAGCTGCTGGTAGACGAAGCTCTTCCCGGTGCCTCGTGGCCCGAGCTCGATCGAGTTGTAGTTGCGCTCAACGAGCGGGATGAGCCGCTGCAGATAGTGAAGCTTCCGCCGCTTCGTGTAGTACGGATGGTTCGGCTCGTAGCCCATCGACCGCATCAGCAAGTCGAGCCACTGGTCGCGCGTGAACCGCTTCCGCCCTTCGATGAAGCGTTCGATGTTGCGGCTCGAGAGCTGGATGGGACGGATGCTCTCGACGAAGAACGGGCGGTTCTGCCCCTTGAAGACGTAGGAGTCGTCGTAGCGCAGCTTGATCTCGGCCCACACGCCGCCCATCAGCAGGCGGTCGTGCTCGCGCACCTGGCTCTCTTCTACGTTGATGAAGTCGAGGTCGAGGTTCGACAGACGCGCCCAGTACTTGTCGTGGGTTTCGACGAGCCGCACAGAGATCTTGTCGATGATCTCGTAGGTGTTGTGCTGCTTGATGGCGGACTTCACCGCTTCGCGCTCGTCCGGCTTCACGTACTTGCTGCTCAGGGTCTCGCGCACGAATTCGAGCCCCTCTCGGATCGCCTCCTCATCGGTCGACGCGCAGTACTTCCCGAGCAGGAATTCGATCACGAACGCAGGCACGCCGAACGCGCTCCGCATGCGGCGAAGCAGGTCCTTGCGCACGACCAGACCGGGGAACGCTTCGTTCGCCAGCCGGTCCAAGTCGTCGAGTTCAATTCCATTGCTCATGAGGCCTCACATGTCTCTTCCGACGGTCAGCTTTATGCCGCCCGGCGGGAACTGTTCGGTGGTCTCGACGTCGCGGATGTCGAGTTCGAGCAGCTCCCCCTTCAAAAAGCTCTGCGCCGTGTGGAAGAAGAGCGTCACGCTCTGCTCCTTGTCCTTCGGCTCGATTCGGAGTTCCTTCGCTTTGCTGGCAAGCACGGTGGTCGCGGTACCATCCGCAGCCCGGCGAAGCACCTCAAGTGAAAGCGTGCGCCCCGTCTCCAAGAAGATCGGCAACTGCGCCTCCTTCTGCGCGGGCGACGCCGCGACACGCACCGTCACCTTCACGGCAGGGCGCTGCAGCTCGAAGGTCGGCAGCACGACTTCGATCGCGACACGCTTGCCCTGCGGCGCATGGCCTCGTGACACGAGATGCGGGATGACCAGCTCCTGCAGCGCCGCGCCGCCGTGCGAGAACGACTTCTCGGCCTTGAAGAAGGCGAGGCCCGGCGGCACCGCGACGCGGTACTCCGAGGACCACACGAAGGGCAGCGTCACGAGCGGGATGTCGGCGCTCGCGGGCACGAGGGCGTAGCGCTCCTTCAGTACATGGCACCACGACTTGTCGCACGTGACCTCGCTCGGAAGCTTCTGCTCGTCGAGCAAGATGAAGCCGTGGTCGGTGACGATGTGGACGTTGGTGTAACCCCAGCGATGGAGCTTCCGCACGAGGCGCGCCAGCCGCTCGATCTCGAGGTGGACGTGGCGGATGAGCGTCTCGGCCTGACCGTGGCCGATGCTGTCGACTTCTTCATGGCCGTACACGACCAGCAGCTCGCCGGCATCGGGAAGCGACGAGGAGGACTCGATCTCCGAGATGTCGCGACAGTCGGCGCCAAACTCAGTCAGGAATGCCAAGCGAGCTGCACGCGCCGCGAAGTCCTTCCCGCCGACCTTCGGGTGCAGTGAGTTCTGCTTCAGCTCTACGTCCACCGTCGTGCCCGACAGCGGCAGCATCGCCGTCATGCCGACCGGCGTGACCGTCGGGATCACGGCGAGCACGGGCGTGACCTCAACGTTCTGGCCGCGCAGACGCTCCCCGATCGCGACCGCGCAGTCGTACCGAAGCGCGTCGACGATGACCACGGCGCGTCGTCCGTGTCCCTTCCAGACGGACTTCTCGAGGTGCTGTGTGACGCCGGGAATTCCAAGACCATCGAGGCTCTTCGTCGCCGCGACCTGCTTGAAGAACGCCTCGTTCAGCGTGTTGGTGTACGCGGCGTAGGCGCGGTCTGCGACCTTCGCAACGGCGGGCAGCCCCGCTTCCTCCGCGGCGTAGCGAATCTCCAGGTGCGCGCCGTCGATCTCTCGTGCGCGCTTCACGAAGAGCGCGACGTGCCCCCGCGCTTCACCGGCGCCGTTCACGTCTTTGCGCCCGTTCGCGCAGGCGGTGACCAGCACGTCGAGGTCGCGCAGGAGCTGCCAGTGTCCGATCTCCTGGTCGCGTGCCTTGAGGAACTCAGCTTGCTCGGCGAGCACGGTACGGGTGTTCGCGAAGAACGCCTCGGTGGCGGATTCCTTGGTCGAGGCCGTCTCGAACTCCCGCCATGTGCGGCGCCAGCGCTGCCAGACGAGGTGCGGGAACGCGACCGAGCGCCCCGCCGGATGGTCCTCGGCCCACGTCGTCAAATCGACGTCCTGCTCGGCTTCCTCGACGCGTCGGTCCCACGCGGGGCGATACTCGGCGTCGCGCAGCCAACGATGGATGAGCGTGATGTGGTGCTGGCGCACGGGCAACGGCGGCAGCTTGTTCTTGAGCGGGAAG
>CAYNOM010000299.1:0-7576 GCA_964398415.1 uncultured Polyangiales bacterium
ACTTGCCGGCTGCCTCGTGCACCCCGTACGCCTGGTCGGGGCTCCCGTTCGCTGAGTACTACGGCACGCACACCCAGCTCACGCAGAAGCTCAAGAGGAGCTGAAGGCGCTTCCAGCTCTCGCACGCACGAACGCATCGGCACAGCAGGTCCTGGTACCCGCGTTCGGAGCAACAAGAACCACGCCCCGTAGGGCGCAACTGCCCATCGTCCGTCAGGAAGTCGCCACTCCGAAAAAACGCGCGTTGATGTTTGTCGAGATAGCGCTCTAAGAGGTGCGAAGTCGCTTCTTCACCATGAACATCGCTCGCGGCGCGGACGGAACGACCCTTGTTCGCGTGGCATCGGCGAGGGCCATAAGCATCGGGCTCCTGATGGATCGAGTAAGGTCCATAAACTTACGCTTCCCAGAAACGAAGAGGGCCTTGGCGGCGCGCAGAGATTGAGGGCAAGAACGCACGCGTGAAGGTCCAGCTGATGGGCAACCCGATGCTCGGCTCCCTGTTGCGCGGTTTTTCCGCTAAGCTCGTGCGGTGAATCAGCCCCTCGACCCGGTGCGCCTCGAGCACGCCCTCTCCCACTTCGCCGAGTTCTTCGACGAAATCGACCAAACGTTCATGGAGCGTTCGGAGGTGCTCACGCAGATGGCGCTGGCGCTGCTTTCCCGCGAGCATGTGCTGATGACCGGCCCTCCCGGCACTGGCAAGAGTGCCCTCGCGCGGGCCGTAGTAGGACGCATCGTCGATGCGGACACGGGCCAGCCCAGCCTGTTCGCGCGACAGTTTACCGAAAGCACGGTGCAGACGGACCTGATCGGACCCATCGACTTCAAGACGCTCACCGAGACGGGGCGCACGGAACACTTCACCGACGAGGGCATGCTCGGTGCCGTGCACGCCTTCCTCGACGAGGTGCTCGACGGGCGCGACATGCTGCTGCGCTCCACACTGAACGTGCTCCAGGAGCGCGAGCTGAAGCAGGGCCACAAGATCGTGAAGGGGCACTTCGAAGTCGCGGTGATGACCACGAACCGCTACCTGTCCGAGGTGCTCGAGGACTCGCGCGACACGCTGCTCGCTTTCGTCGATCGCATCGCCTACGTCAACTTCGTGCCGAGGCGGTTCGCTGCCCAAGAGAACCTGGCGCGCGTGCTGTCGAACCAAGTGGGCGGAATGCGCGCGACGCCATTGCGCCATCCGCTCACGATCCAAGATCTCGATGTGCTCCAGGAGGCGGTCGACTCCGTCTACGTGCCCGAGGCCGTGTGCCAGCAGCTCTCCCACCTGCTCGAAGCCCTGGAGCAGGAGCAGGCCGCGGCCATGCGCGGCGATCCGATGTTCACGCCCTCGCGCTACCTGTCGACGCGCACGGCGGTGCGCATCGGACGGGCGCTACGGGCGATCTGCGTGTTCGACAAGGCGTTCGAGCGCAGGGCGCGACCGCTGATCGTCAGCACCGACGACCTCGGCATGCTCCGCTACGCGCTCTTGCTGTGCGGACCAACGGCCGCCGAACTACCGAACCTGCTGGCGCAGGAACACGACGCGCGTGAGCGCAGGCAGCTTGCGATCATGCAGACCGAGCAAGAGATCTTTGCGCGCTGTTTGCAGAAGGTGCCGGTGATCCACGAGGCCGCTGGCGAGCGCCTCGACGTAGAGCGGTTGAAGGAAGCCCTGTCGGTCACGAGGGCCGACGACGAAGCACGCCTACGCGCTGCGGCCCGCGAGCTCTCGCGCGCCGCAGAAGCGGGTCGTCCCGAAGCAGAAGCCGCGCGGGCACTGCTCGATCAGACACTGACGGAGCGCGCCGTGCCATCACTGCGCTCCGGAGTACTGCTGCAGGCGGACTCCCTGGACGAAGCCCTGCGCGCTGGGGCCGAGCTGTACGGGCGCGCCCATGCACTGGTGGCACTGTCGGAAGCGGCCGCCCCCCTGGCACGCTGGTTGCGCGGCCGCGCCGCCTCGCTGCTCGCGGATGCCGTCGCGTGGCGGGGACCAGCGGAAGCGGCGCGGACCGAAGCGCGCGACCTCATCGCGGACCTAGAGCGTTTCGAACGGGCAGCCGCACAGCGCCACGAGCTCTGGGCGGAGGGCGTGGAGGGCCTGCTGCGAGCGCGTGAGGCTCAGGCCTGGACTCTCGGCATCGAGACGCTGTCGGCGCGAGTGATGACTGCGCTCGACGCGGCATTGCTGCACGCCCTCGAAGGCGTGCTCGATTCCCAAGACGGGACCGCTCCCCTCGACGACGTGCTCGGCCGGCTGGTGCCGGTGCTCACCCATGTGGAGGCAGTCGACCGACGACTGAACGGGCTCGCGGAAGAGGCCGAGCTCACCTTGCGTGCGCACTTGAAGCGCGACCTGTTCCGGCGTCGGCTCGCGCCCCTCATGGAAGCGAGCTTCGGACGCTTCGTGGCCGCAGATCGCACGAGCCTTCCGCGCGAGGTGGCGAGGTTGCTCGCGAGCCTGGAGCGAGCAAGTCTGCGCGACGACGTGGATCCGGGAGCCATCTTGAACTGGGCCGCGGAGGCGCTCCTGCGCAGCGTCTCTGCGGGGCCCTCGGGGCCTGAGCTGACGGCCGACAAGGCGGGCTATCGGCGCCTGCGCATCGGTGAAAACCGGGTGCCCCTCCTGTTGTCGCTCGTGGAGACCGCGCTCACGCTGCGCCCGCGCGTCATGTGGAGCACGAGCTCCGGCGAGGTCGAACCGTCCTCTGTCGGCTCGCCCGCGTTGCTCCTCGAGGGGATGCGACCCGAGCTGCGCGACGCACTCGTCACTGAAGACCTGGCCCGCATCGATCGTGCTCTAACGCAGCTCGAGCGCTGGCGTGCGGCACTGACCAGCCAAGACGCTCAGGCCATCGACGAGCTGCTCGCCGTGGTGCATGACGAGGCGGCCCTGATCCGCTTCGCACTCGAGGCGCGGCTCGTCGCCGAGGTGCTGCCGAGCTGGGCTGATCGCGCCGAGCAACGGATCACTCGCGCGACGGCCTTGCAGCGAGCGCTGACGGAGCTGTGCGCGTCGGCGCGCCGCAGCGAGCTCGACGAACGCTGGCGCCGTGCGGTGGAACGGGCCCGTGACCACGGTTGAGACGAGCGCACAGCAGCGCCTCGACGAGGCCAAGCGCCGGATCGAGCGCATCGTGCGAGAGCCCCAGGCGGTGGTCGATCGTGTCGCGCGCATCGCGCAGCCCCTCTTCAAATGGTGGGGGTGGGCGCCCAAGCTCGACACGACCCACGCCACCGCCCTATGCAAGGCCGCAACGCAGGGCGCCCTGAGCGATGCGCGAGGCGACGAGATGCTCGCGCATGCGCTCGAGGAGCTGTTGTCGAACGTGGCTGTGATCGAGCGTGCGTGTGTGATCGAGGGGCGCGCGCCGATGCATTACGTCGCCTGGCTCGAGCGCCTGCACCGCTTGCTGTCGAGCTTCATGGCTCAGCGTCACGCCGAGCAGCACGACGCCGTAGGCGTTCGCAGCTTCGCCCATCTCGACCCCACGTTGCTCTTGCGCCCGCTCGAGCTCTCCACCCGGGATGGGCAGCAGAAGCATTCGGTGGGGCAGATCGACGTGCTGCTGGACGCGGCACGAGCCGAGACCTCGCTCCTCGGGCGCAGGCGCAGGTTGCTCGAGGCCGCCAGGCAGGCCCTGCTCGATGCAGACGCGGCGCTCGAGCTGCGCGAGCAAGGCGTGGCGGAACGTCTGCAACGCATCGCGCGCGATGTGATCGACATCGACCGGCTGCAGGCGGCCGGGGTATCGCCTGATCTCGACCTCGCGCATCAAGCCCGTACCTTTGCCACCCGCAACGACAGACGAGGGTTGTATTCGACGTTGGTAGCCATCGAAGGCGCCGCATCGCGTGCGGGCGACACCTCGCTCTCGCGGGTGGTCGCACGCTCCTTGGCAGCCCTCGGTGCGAACCGCCCTGATCTTGGCCGGATCCAGCGCTCCCTCGTGCGCTCGGCCCGCGATCTGCTCGACCCTTCGATCGTGCAGGCGTTTGCCCAGGCCCACGACCGACGCCGACTCGCGGTGCAGAACGAGCTCCTCCTGCCCCAAGCACCAGGGCGACTGCTCGAGCTGAAGGCCGAACGTGCCGAGTACGAACAGGGCATCGAGGCGCAGGGCTTGCTCGCGACCATGGGCGTCGATGGCTGCTTCGACGTGGGTGGACCGGCAGTGGGCCTGCGTGCCGACGAAGAGGTGCGACGCAAGGTCGCAGTTCGCTACCCCACCCAAGAAATGGTGTTCGTGCCTGCCGAGTCGGTCGACGACATCACCGCCGCACAGTTCGAGGATCCGCGGCGCATCCTCCACGACCTGGCAGCAAACCGCTTGCTGGCGCGCCGCTACTTGGCAGAGCGCGTCGAGCGTTCGCGGCGTACGCGCCTCTCGACCGAGGTGCGCGTCTATGTGCTGGATGGTTCGGGCTCCATGCGGGGCCCGCGCGCTTGCATGCGCGATGCGATCCTGATCGCCGAGCTGTCGACGTTGATCGCCCGACGGAAGAACCGCGCCCGTTTCGCCGAGACGACACTCTACTACCGCTACTTCACCGAATTGCAGGAGCCGACGCGCATCGTGCGCGACGAACGCGCAGCCATTGAGGCCATCGACGACATCATCGGCGCGCCTCGCCGGGGCGGCACGGACATCGAGGCCGCATTGCTCGCGAGCTTCGAGCAAATCCGTGAGGCGCGAGCCACGGACGCGGACCTTACCTCAGCCCAGATCGTGCTCGTCACCGACGGCGATGCCCCGGTGAACCTCGAGAAGGTCGAGACAGCCCGCGCGGGGCTGGGTGAGCTACCGATCGGCGTCAGCGTGATCGCCTTGGGAGACGAAAACCCAGCGCTACGAGAGTTGTGTGCGACACAGCGCCGCGCCGGGGACCGTATATTTTACCACTTCCTCAGCGACGACCAGCTGCGCGCCCTATGTGAGGGGTGGACCGAGTTCTTTGGCCCCTCACCGCACCTGCCGGCGAGCGACGACGAAGGCCCCATGTCACAGGAGCTCAAGGGGCTGGTGGACGAGCTCAGTGCGCTGACGCGCAACCGATCCATCGCCGATCTGGAGCGCGCGGAAGAGTACGACATGGCCCTGGCTGAGGTGGGTCTGTCCCGTGCTGCGCTCGACGAGGCCACGTTGGCGCGCGAAGAGGCCGTGCGTCGCGACGCCATGGCGCTCGAGCGCCGCTTCGATCGCTGGTTTCCCGAGCCCAAGCAACTCACCCTGCTCGCGCCGCCCACGCACAGCACACAGGCTGAGGAGCTCGAGACGCTACGCCTATGCCTGCTGAGCGTGGCGGAGCTCGTGGGCTATCTCGGCGGCTCGGAGCTCATGCGCAGAAGCGACGCGATCGAGCTGATGCAACGCCTCTGCGCCGATGCCGGGCTTTCTCCAAGCCGTTATGACGCCCTGATGCGAGAGCAGTCGGGCGTGCTCGGCGCTGCGTTGCGGGCCGTCCGAGCCACGGTGCTGCTCCGCTGAGGTCGACGCCGGGACCGGGCGTCCTTTCTTCGCGTTCGCGCCACCGACGCCCACAGACGACGAGCCCATGGTCATGGTCAAGAAGCCCGCCGGCCACCACAGCACCGAGTCCGCGCTAGGGAGCCTGCGCGGCGTCGCGCGACATGTGCCGACGTCACACCGACAGGGTCGCGATGCGCCCCACCACGTCACTTGGTGAGGCGCAGGGTCGGTTCGCCCGCACGCACGACGAGCGCCTCAGCGGTCGCGCGACACCTCGGAAGAAACTCGGGCAGCTCGCGGCGGACGAGGTCGACGGCGAGGTCGATGCGGTCGCAGTCGTCCCACAGGTGATCCAGTTGATAGCAGAACGCGACCTCCGGGAGCTCGAGGTCCTCCCCCATGCAGGCACGACTCGCCCAGCGGACGAACGCGTCGACTTGGTCGAGTTGATCGAGATCACACAAGGTCATCGACGAGTTGCAGGTGCAGGTCGAGCCGCGACACGCAGGCGGCAAACGTCGCGGAAATCACTTGCTCGCCTCGCCCCATCGCAACGTGGCCTCGACACTCACACGCCGGCTCGTCGAGTTCACCTCGGGTGCAGGTACCGATATGGGCACGTGGGGCACGAGTATCGCGCCGTTCGTCGGCGCAGCCTATGACGTGGAGTTCAACCTCGACGCATCTCTCGACGAGACGGAGCGCACTGAAGCAGACGGCCGACGCGAGCTCGCGATGGACGGTGATCACGTTCTCGTGCGAGGCCTCATCGGGGCCGTGGACGACGACGGGGTGGTGGTCCTGCGGCTCGCGCCCGACTGCATCATCCTCATCGAGTCCCTCGAAGCCCATCGCGTGAAAGAACCTCTGGGGCTCAAGTTGTCGCAGGACGCTCTCCAAATCTTCCCGTTCGGCTGCTAAGGCGCACCAACGCACCGGTCGGGCGCTGAGCCCAGAGCGGCGCTACGGCTCGCCCTGCGCTGGCCTGCCCCGACGCACCGACCAGCAGGGCAAGCTGACCACGCAAGTCACGGTTCGCCCGACCTCATCGCACGGGCTTGTTCCAGACCACCGCCTTGGCGCCTGCGGCCTTGAGAGCTTTCGACAACTGAGCCGCATCCTCCGCGGTGGCCACCTGAAGCGGGCCGAGGTCGCCGCTTCGCACCCGCGCGCGAGCGTCCTTGGCGGAGAGGCCGAGGTGCCGCGCGAACACCTTCGCGATGGTCACCGGCCTGCTCTCGACGCCGCCCTCGATGGCGACGTACCAGGGCCCATCGAGAGCACCTTCTCCGTCGAACACGACGTATTCGCGTTCCTGCGGAGGATGTCGGAGGTGGTCCTCGAGCGAAGCTCGCAGCGCGTCAGTGGGCACGAACTGGGACCAGCAGTCGAGATGCTCGAGGAGTAGGTCTCGGTATTCAGCCAGACCCGGCGCTGGGCAGGCGAACGCCGCGTCCACGAACTCCTGTGGCGGCTGGTATTGGTGCGTCTCGATGTAGGCACGATCATCGCTGGGGCGACGTATATGCTGGGCAGGTCGTCCTCGGCGACCTACGAAATCAGGATCCGGTGCGAGGACCTCGAGCAGCTGCCGTCGTATCTTGGCGCGATCACGAGTGCGAAGAATGCTCGTCTCGGGCGCCTCGTCTGGCGATATCCGAAGAGCGCCGAGACGGAGGGGCGCTTGCTCGCCGCTGCGGCGGCCAACGGACAAGTCAAGGCCAAGGCGATCGCAACTGCACTGGGTGTGCAGGTCGCGGAGCTCTTCGAGGCACGCGAGATCACGCAGAACGATGGCCCTGACGATCTCATGGATCTCGGCGGTGGCGCCGGAGGCCTGGTTCGAGGAAGGGCGGCCGCAGCAGTCGACATGGGCGTTCAGCTGCAACACAGGAAGAAGCCTCGACGCGAAGTACGACTCAGCTACGCGATCCTCGGAGCGGTGAGCCCCGCCTCACAGTAGCGAGGAGGCGAGCGCGCAGAGCATTGGCTGACTGTTGACCTACTCCTGCGGAAGACGAATGAATCGCCTGCCGCTCGCGGGGGCGAGTCCCCTTGACCTCCAGCCTCCGCATGCTGCGCTGGCCAGGAAGCTATGCGCTACT